>CAYZNX010000062.1:0-7061 GCA_964479825.1 uncultured Planctomycetia bacterium
GAGGCCAGAGGCCAAGAAGCCCCTGTGATTTTCTATCTCTTTGACCAGTTTACATTTGCTGGGGCCTATGCAGTACGAGATGCCTCAGCAATAGGGTTTAATATAGGGAGTATCAGCGCTCATTCTCACGAACATGGCCATATATTGGATGAAGGAGGCATATACGTACAAAATGAAGAGGGCCAATGGGTTGACCTTATGGATACAAGGGTCTGGAATTGGTGGTTAGGAAAAGAAGAGACTGTCAGGGACTTTATGGAGCGATGGGAACATGGATATGGAGATTTTAGTAACTATCTTCAAAATCCACCTGAGAAAGGGTTAGGGAGCGCTGGTGCTATTGATTTTAGAAAAATTGCCTCAGCAGCTTTTGAAGAAACAGATTTCTATGCAAATTTTAATGCGCTATTGACATTCTCGGACGAGACCCTTGATAGACTTGCAGACCCAGCTGAGCCAGCTTCTGAGACCTTAAGAATAGCAGCAGTGCATTTCAGAGAGAAGAGTCATGGGTTAATCATTGGCTTAGAATATTCTCCAGAGATAGCTGAAATCTTTCCTGACGAGGATATTGGAAAGCACTATGTCCTGGCTGAGATGATCTTAAACAATGCACCACCTGGTCGTATTCAGATGGTTACCGATGCACTTGAATACGATCTGGGTTCTGTAGCTGAGCAATATATCGATAAAATAAGTAGCTCATCTGGCCTTAGCAAGGCAGATTCAACTTTATTATTTGTAGAATGGCAATTGGGAACAACTGATATGGAAAGTCCAAATTTCCAACAGACATTTGGAACTCTAAGCTTAAATGAGCTTGCAGTCTTACAGGAAGAAGCAAATAAATTAGCAGAGGCAGCACGTATGCATGCACAGGGCAATGAAGCTGTAGTCAAATTACCCCTGTTATTCTGGCAGGAGCGGCTGGAGGCCAGGGCAAAAGGGGCAGAATTAAAAGATGAGGAGCAGCTCGTAGGATTATTACAAAAGGCTGTTCGAGTGATAGACTTTTTTGAATCACTGAGTGAAGCAGCGCAGGATGGTCAAGGAGTAGATATGACGTTATTGCGCGAGCAGGGCCTTTCAGACGAAATGATTCCGTTTCTACCAAAGCCTCTCTTAGAAATGGTATTAACAGAATCTTCTGAAAGCGAGTTGAGCGAGTGGATTAGCGAGCCTGGGGTTTTTGATGAGGTATTATTGCTTATGCCTGATACATTACAGGACGATGCCGAGGGCCGCATGTGGATAAAGATATCAAATAGAGTGCAAGACGCAGTTCTAACTTTACCTCCTGAAGACGCGGCAGAAATTTTGTTTAATAGTAGTCACTATCTTGACCCAGAGCGATTGCCTCATTCAGCATTTCCGTTTATAGAATTACGAGATTATTTAGTATATGGGAGACAACAACAGCTTTTCTCTTTGGAAGAACAATCCAGCCTTTTTATTTTTGAGCAGTATTTTCGATTTGTCACATTCCAAGATGCGTGGATACAAAATAATCAATCTCTGAGCGGAATAGATGTCCCTGTTATAGACTTACGTATAATGGAAACGTTTGATGATTCTTTTCCAGATCTCCTTCTCCAGGTAAAAGCTCGATGGCTAACCATGGATAATAGCGCAGAAGAATGGCGTCCCTGGATTGTGGAATATCCTGAAAACCTCCGTGTCTTTATCGAGATGGATAGAACAGCACTGCAGGATCTTCTCTTTGAACATCGAAATGATGAAGAATTAATGGAAGCTGTAGCTGAGTATTCTGTTGGGGATGGTCAGGGCGCCCAGGTCCCTATTTTTGTGGGTTTAACTGCAGATGCAAGTTCACTCGCAGATGTAGAATTTTGGCACGAGAATCTCGTATTGTCCCATGTTTTTACGCCAGATTTTAATGAGCGTATGGATAGAGGTGAGTTTAAAATAGTAGCAGAGGAGTTTATTTCTAATATAGAGCGTCTTGATACTGAAGAGCAAAATCTTGCCATATCTTATCTTATCGACACTTGGGAACCAGATAAAGTCAAGGCATTATTTTCTGAAGTAGATGACGAGATCGTCAGTTCTGCTGCGGAATTCCTTGTTTACTCAGAGGGAAATCCTTCATGGCCAAGTGAGGCTGCCGGGGCCTTACTAAACTACATTAGCGTAGACCCAGAATTAGCCTCACGTATTGTAAATCATATTGTATCTCTAGGAAAGGGAAAAAATATAGATCTGGTTCTAAGAGAAGTTATTGCCGGAGCTCCTATTCAGGAAAATTATAGAGAATACGATGCCAGCAAGGTTCCTTTCAACAAGCTGGCGGTTAGACAGTTAGTAAGTTTTGTTCAGGGTTTAAATGTACCATTAAATCTATGGCCTGGTGATCCGGACCTTGCAGATGCCACTAGATTAAGAACGAATATGGAATGGATTAATGCACTTATAATGATAGCTCGTGTCTATGATACTAAAGAGATAGATGTTATGGAAATTGGCCCAATAGATGTGAGCAAGGCCCGTGTACTTGGCCCAGTAGATACAATATGGCAGCGATTCCAGAACATTGCGCACGATACAGTTGTCCGAAAAAATTATACCCCTGAAAACCTCGAATGGTTTTATATTTCAGGGAATCTCTATTTACTGCCTGGGCTTGATGTAGTATCAAACGTAATAGAAATAAGCACCTTCCTATATGATAACCAATTTGACTGGGAGTTAATGCTTAGCCTTGGCAGAGGAGATATTATGGCTATTGAGTCTATTGTTAATCCTGATGCCTTTAAGCAGTATAGCACATTGAGTGAGATGGCGATAAAGCACGAAGACTTTTTACAGGAGATGACAAGGGTGTCTTCGCCTGAAGAAGGCCTTAGGCAATTAGAAGAATACCTGGATGCCATGCCAGAGGACGAACGCGGGGAAATGGCATATCTTCTTGCTTTCATTGATTTCAAAGACCATGAACAAGCCCTGGCTATGTGGGACGAGGCTTCAGATGAGTCTATTAGGGATATATTTATTGAGTCACAACTTATGCGTGAAAGTGGTTACTTTTCAGCTATTATTCCTCCAGAGCGATTATTGCCAGCGCTTGGAATTACTAAGACTGCTGATTTGGGCCAGGTAGCAGAGGCAATTGCATTGTTTAATATCGGTGGCGGCGGGGCAGCCTTGGGTTATGACCAGGCTATTGTTTCATTTATCGTGGATGTTGCTAATGAGAGTCCTTTGGATGCACTGACAATTATACATGATTCTGGAATACCTGCTGGGTTTTTTATGGGGCATCAAGAGATCCTTCAAGCAGATATAAATATGACAACCGATATCATATTAAATAATGTGTATTATCAGGGTACTTTCGGAGATAACCTTAAATTTCTATGGATGGTCAATCAAGCAATGGCGGATGTGGTATTAGCTATTGTTGAAGGACGTGCAGAAACCAATACTTCTATTGAGGAAAAACTATCAGCTGCAGTTTTTCTCTCCTTTCAACGATTAGGAGGCATGAATGCTCCTCACGAGGGCGTTGTAAGGCAGCGCGCATTTATTTTTTGGCTGGTCAATGTCTTGGGTAAGGAATATGCAACAGATCTTATTGTTATGTGGCTGCAAGGTTCTTCAGGAAAAGAGTTGGATGGCTATATTTTTAGCCTCGAAGGCTCAACGGAATGGCTTCAGGTTTTGAACGGCGCCACTCAGGAACAACGAGACTTATTAGTTCCTGTAATAGATGAGGCCATTGAAAGAATTAGAGGGTCGGAGGAAGATGGGAAGTTGCCACGGCTACCTGTGGAAGTAGAAGAAAGAGATACAACTTCATTTAGGTTTCCAGATTATATCTGGCAGGAGTTTAAGCCTCGATTAAAGGCATTAGGGGAGGATGTATATCAACTAGTTAAGATGAATGGCTTAGCATGGACAGATAGAGAAGGAGATATCCACTGGATAGATGAAGAACTTGAGGCTGAAGAAGCCATGTCTGTATGGGAGGCAGCACGACAAGCTATTAATTCTGCGAATGGATGGGGAGATGGCTCTGAGAAGCACATCTCAGACACAGAAAAAGTACGGATAGCGGTCCAGTATCACGAATCTATCCATGTTAAGCTCCGTGACGAGAGATATAGAGGATTAATTAACGAATTTAGACAAAGGTTAGAAATGGATATCTTTAAACAATCTTTGACAATAGACCATCCCTTTATACAGGCATTTGAGAGGGTTTATGGCAAACCGCACCATAGAGAATCAGGAGAACAAGTAGAGTGGTATATCGAGGAATTCCTTGTGCTGAGTATTCAAGAGTCAGATTTATTCCAAGCTCCAGAAGCAGTTTTAGAAAGACTTTCTACAGTCTGGCCCGAGATAGAAGGCTATTACGAGCTCATCCAAGAGGCTGTCAATGGCCTAGAGATGCAAGATATGCTTGAACATATAGAAGTCTTAAAAGATACATTCACTGGCGTGTAATTAATCATCCTAAGAGTTAATTCCAGCCGCTCAGGAACCCAGCCTTTAGGCTGTCTGTGTGGGTGATGAAACCCTAAAGGGTTAATTCCCTCTTTCACATTTTCTGCAATGCTTATTTTGTGAAGTTAAGCCTGGACAGCAGCCGAAAGGCTGCTTAAATTTTCATTCTAATTGACTTATTTTCCTTTGTTTCCCAAAAAACATTTCCTTTGATTTTTGATAAGCACTGGTGTATATTAGGACTATGTTTTACGAAGAGGTCTTTAAGGCATTGAATAAGAATAGAGTCAGATATGTAGTAGTTGGGGGCGTAGCAGTAGTTTTGCATGGTGTTGTCAGAATGACTGCTGACGTTGATTTATTCGTAGATTTGTCAGAAAATAATTTAATAAAATTTGGAGAGGTTTTATGCAGATTAGGATATAAGCCAAAGATTCCTGTCAAGGTCTCAGATTTTGCAGATAAGTCTAAGAGAGAAACGTGGCGAAAAGAAAAGGGGATGCTTGTATTTTCATTCTTTCATTTAAAACGACATCTAGATTTAATAGACGTATTTGTATATGAGCCTATAAGATTTGATGTCGTCTATAAAGAAAGAAAGATTATAGATGCAAAAGGGCTTAGGATTCCAATAGTATCTGTAAAGCATTTAAAGCAATTAAAGAAGAAAGCAGGGAGGTTGCAGGATCTGTCAGACATAGAGGCATTAAAAGAAATCGAAAGATTCAGGAGAAAAAATGCCTAGACAAAAGGCCAGAAGAGGATTTTGGTTTAAGCCAGATACTGAGTACATGAAGCAGACAATGGATATGCCTGCTCATTTTAAACTGAAGTGGCTTGAAGAGGTGAAGGCGTTTACAGATAAGGCGTTATCTAAGAAGACAAGAGAGGTCTGGGAAAGATTTAGACGAGGAGAGATGTGATGGGAAATATAAGACTTGTTCTTTTGAGGCATGGAGAGAGTATCTGGAATAAGGAGAATAAATTTACTGGATGGGCTGATGTGGATTTATCCAAAAAAGGGATTGAAGAAGCAAGGGAAGCAGGGAAGGTCTTGAGGAAAGAAGGCTATATATTTGACGTTGCCTTTACCTCTGTTTTAAAGAGGGCCATAAGGACATTGTGGATTGTCCTGGACGAGATGGACCTTATGTGGGTTCCTGTTTATCGCTCGTGGCGCTTGAATGAGAGGCATTATGGCGCATTACAAGGTTTGAATAAATCAGAGACAGCTAAGAAGTTTGGAGAGGGGCAGGTGCTTATCTGGCGAAGGAGCTATGATGTGCCGCCAGCACCGTTAGAAAAGACCGAAGAGAGATACCCCGGAAATGACCGGAGGTATAAAGAATTAGATAAGAGAGACATCCCTCTTACTGAGTGCTTAAAGGATACAGTAGGGCGTTTCCTGCCTTATTGGCACGAGACAATTACGCCTACAATAAAATCTGGCAAAAGGGTCCTGATAGCTGCCCATGGAAATAGTTTGAGGGCACTTGTGAAGCATCTGGATAATATATCAGATGAGGATATAGTAAGGCTAAATATCCCCACAGGCATCCCGCTTATTTATGAACTTACTAAGGACCTGACCCCCATCAGACATTATTACTTAGGCGAGCCTGAAAAGGTCAAAGAGGCAGTTGCCTCTGTAGCTAAGCAGGGCAAGGCCTAACTTCACATTTTGTGCATTGCACGATTTGTGAAATTAAGCCTTACCCTTGACGTATCCGCAATCATAATGTATACTTCTTCGTTTAGAAAGGGGGGTTGTATATGGACTGGAATATTGTTGTTATGGAGCCGGTAAAAGAGATGCTGGCAAGGATAGCTGGATTTGTCCCTACTCTTATAGGCGTCCTAGTTATATTAATAGTTGGGTGGATCATAGCTGGCATAGTCAAGAGCCTTGCAGTGAAGGTATTGAAGCTCATCCAGCTTGATACTGCGACTGAGAAGGCAGGGCTCGGCGATGTGCTGCGGCGTGGGGGCATAAGTCAGACGCTGTCTGAATTAATAGGCGTACTTATATATTGGCTAATGATGTTATTGGTGTTTATGACTGCCTTAAATGCCCTTGGAATGACTGTTGCGGCCTCATTGCTGGACAAGGTAATTCTATATATACCTAATGTAATTGCAGGCGTGTTTATACTCGCCCTGGGTATATTCTTCTCCAGCATGATTGGCACAGTAGTGCGCACTGCCTCTAGCAATGCAGGCATTTCTCAGGCAAAGTTTCTTGGGCAGCTTACACAGACATTGATTATGATATTTGCCGTTATAATTACGCTGGAGCAGCTCAATATAGCATCGTCGGTATTGAATCTGGCAGTAAATATTATCCTCGCATCCATAGGTTTGGCCATGGCTATAGCAGTCGGACTTGGCTCAAAGGATATTGCTGGAAAACTGATACAGGATCTTGTTAATAAGATCAAGGGCAAATAGCCGTAGAAATTTTTGTTACAGATATAATGTTTTATCCACCCCCGCACTTCTCATAATGAGGTGCGGGGGTTTTTATTACAGGCACAGCCTGAAGGCTGGGTTCCAGCGAATAACTTCACATTTTCTGCAATGCTTATTTTGTGAAG
>CAYZNX010000063.1:0-7060 GCA_964479825.1 uncultured Planctomycetia bacterium
ATAGTAGGAAATAAAATATTTGACATACTTTTTATTGTATGGTATACTTTATATTGAAAGGGGGAAGAAAACATGACTACGACAGTTGTTACTACAAAAGGACAGATTGTTATACCTTCAAAGATTCGCCGAAGACTCAATATAAAAAAGGGAACAAAACTATATATTGAAGAAAAAGGCGAAGAATTGATTATTAAACCAGTTACGCCAGCATATTTTGAAAGGATAGCAGGAGTTTTGCAAACCAAAGGAAAGCTATCAAAAACTCTTCTTGAAGAACGCTTAAAAGATAAACAAAGAGAGGCATAATCTATGACGCGAGTTCTTGATGCCCATGCCCTTTTAGTATTTTTAGAAAAAGAGCCTGGTTTTGAAAAGGTAGAGTCATTTTTTGTTACAGCGGTAGAGAAAGATAATTACTTGCTGATGACTTCAGTAAATTTTGGAGAAGTTTACTATATCGTCTTACGCGAATGTGGACAAGAAAAAGCGCTTGAGATTGACAAGATAATCAAAACCTTGCCTATCGATATAATTGATGTAGATATACATCTCGCCAAAGAAGCCGCCCGCTTTAAAGCCACAAAAAAAATATCTTATGCTGACTGCTTTGCTGCTGCCTTGACAAGACTACATAAAGGAGAACTTATAACAGGTGATAGGGAATTCAAAGCCTTAGAAAGGGAAATAAAGGTTTTGTGGGTATCATAATTTTCCACCCTGTGAATTCCCATTTAAAATTCTCAACCAGCGCAGGATTTATGGTATAATACTGCCCATAGGTTATGAAGAGGTTATGCGTAGTTATAATCGCGCTATTATTGCCGGTGATAGCAGCATATCCGCAGGACATACTCACGTGGGAAGAGTGTGTGCGTGAGGCAAAGAAGAACCACCCTGATTTAATCTCTGCCGCTGAAAAGGTCAGGCAGACAAAAGAGGATAAAGTAATAGAGATAAGCTCCCTCTTGCCTCAGATAGACAGCGATGTATCAGGCAAAAGCGCAAAGGCCTCAAGCGGCGCGACCACAGATACTTATTCATACAGCGTAACAGGAGAGCAGCTGATTTTTGACGGATTTAAGACGCTACATGATATATCCAGCTCATCAAAGACCCTTGAAGCAGAAGAATATAATTACGCAGTGACTTCTTCAAATATAAGACTGGCCCTGCGCAGTGCCTTCGTGGGCCTTTTGAGGGCGCAGGAACTAATCTCCCTTACAGAGGAGATTGCCAAACGAAGAAGACAGAATCTCAAACTGGTTAGATTGCGATATGAGGCAGGAAGGGAGCATAAAGGGTCTCTTCTGACAGCAGAGGCAGACCTCGCGAACGCAGAATACGAGGTAAAACAGGCAGAAAGAAACGTCGTCCTTTCCCAGCGTGAGCTTTCAAAAGAATTAGGTCTTCGAAAATTGAATCCCATGAGAGCGGAAGGAGAATTTTTTGCCGCAGAGGATTATAATGTTAAACCCGAGATCGGGAAGATGGCTGATACTACGCCGTTTTTAAGGGAATTAATAGCCAGGAAAGAGGCCAGCCGTTATGATCTTAAATCCGAGCAGGCAGATTTTTTGCCGGAAGTTTTTTTGAATGGCTCTATGGGCAAAAGCAGCGGTAACTGGTCGCCGGATAATGATACATGGTCTTTTGGCATGTCAGTGTCGTTGCCTATATTTGAAGGTGGAAGTCGTATCGCAGACATCAGGAAGGCGAAATCAAAACTCCGCCAGAAAGAAGCGGATGAGCGTAGCGGTCGGGACAGTGTGTTGCTTACGTTGGAGAGAACATGGAAGGACCTGCGGGATGCTATTGAAAATGTTTCTGTGCGGGAAAAGTTTCTTGAGGCAGCAGAGGAGCGGGCAAGGATAACCCAGGCACAATACGAAACAGGCCTTATATCATTTGATGACTGGATAATCATAGAGGATAATCTCGTGAGTGCCAAAAAGTCATACCTGAATGCCCAGGCAAATATGCTGACTGCCGAGGCATACTGGATTCAGGCAATAGGAGGCACGCTGGAATATGATGAAAAATAAATCAGTACTTATTACTACGGTAATTATAGGATGCGTGCTTATATTTTTGTTTATCCATTCAATGACCGGCAGGGATCGTCCCAGATTGGATAATAAAAGAATAGTGAATCCTTCTATCGGTGATGTTGAGATTAGAGTACCGACGACAGGTGTTGTAGAGCCGCAGAATAGGCTTCAGCTAAAGCCCTCCATAAGCGGACGCATTGAGGAGATCCTGGTTAAAGAGGGGGGCCAGGTTAATAAGGGCGATATCCTGGCGTGGATGAGTTCTACCGAGAGGGCTGCCCTGGTGGATGCTGCGAGGTCACAGGGAGACGAGGCCTTAAAATACTGGGAAGAGGCGTATAAGAAGACTCCGATTGTCTCGCCCATAGACGGCGAGGTCATAGTCCGTTCTGTCGAGTCAGGGCAGACTGTTTCATCCTCTGATGCGGTGCTGGTTCTATCCGACCGTCTTGTGGTAAGCGCGCAGTTTGACGAGACGGATATAGGAAGAGTGAAGGTCGGACAGAAGGCAATCATAAGTCTTGACGCATATCCGGATGTCGAGATAGAAGGCATTGTTGACCATATAGCGTATGAATCAAAGATATTAAATAACGTGACGATATATGATGTTGATATCATGCCTGATGATATACCTGATATCTTACGCTCGGGCATGAGCGTTACAGTGGATGTAGTTGAAAAGAAAGCAAAGGATGTCCTGACCATTCCTTCAAGCGCGATTCATTACGATAAAGAAAGGCGATTTGTTTTGGTTCAGGAGAGCCGTGGCAGAACCAGAGAGCGTGATATTAAAGTAGGATTAAATAATGACCAGCATGCTGAAGTTATTTCAGGACTGACCAGAGAGGATAATGTTGTCGTGCAGGATACTATATACCTGCCTAAGATGAAGAGCCTCGGCACCAACCCCTTTATGCCTGAGCGAAGGAAAAAATGATAGAGATAAGGGGTCTATGTAAGACTTATGGCAAAGGAGAGGTCTCGGTCGCGGCGTTAAAGGATGTTTCGCTCAGAGTAACTCAGGGCGAATTTATGGCGATTATGGGGCCTTCCGGCTCGGGTAAATCAACGCTTCTTCACATGCTGGGCTTTCTGGACCGCCCGGATAAAGGATCATACAAAATCTTAGGGACTGAAGTTTCAGAGCTATCCGATGACGAACTCGCACAACTTAGGAATCGTCTGGTCGGATTTGTGTTCCAGCAGTTTCATCTTTTACAGAGGACAAGCGCCCTTGAAAACGTGGAGCTTCCTCTTATTTATTCAGGCAAGAAGGGTATGATAGAAGACGCTCAGAAGAATCTGGCGTCAGTGGGCCTTACAGGCCGCCTAAAACACATGCCGAGTGAATTATCGGGAGGTGAACAGCAGAGGGTGGCGATTGCACGGGCATTAGTGAATGACCCTTTAATCCTTTTGGCAGACGAGCCCACCGGCAATCTGGATACAAAGAGCGAAGAAGAGATAGTGAGGATTCTAAAATCATTGAACAGCCAGGGCAAGACGATAATCCTTGTTACGCACGAAAAGGAGATTGCCCATAACGCAAAAAGGATTATAACAATGCGTGACGGCAGGATTGTCTCTGATGAGACCAGGCAGGAGACTAAAACCATTGCGGAGCGAGGTGTATCTATCAAAGAACTGACTGGCCGGGGCCATCTCTATTTTGGCAAGGTTGAGTTCAGAGAGCATCTTCGCCAGTCATTCAGGGCTATCTTTTCCAACAAGGTCAGGTCTTTTCTTTCGATGCTCGGCATACTTTTTGGCGTGGCTGCGGTGATATCGATGCTTGCCCTTGGACAGGGCGCTAAGGCGTCAATGGAAGAAAGAATAAAAACACTCGGGTCCAACCTCTTATCGATACACGGCGGCTCGGCAAGAGTCAGGGGAGTAGTCCGTACCGCAGGCTCTGTGACCCGCTTTACGCCAGCCGATATTTCCGCTATCAGGGCATTAGGGCCTTTGGTAAAGAGGGTAAGTGGTTACGTAAACGGCAGCGGCCAAGTAGTATATAAGAATAAAAACTGGAATACAAGCCTGGAAGGAGTTGAGTTTGATTACGGCGAAATGCGCGCTAGTGTGCCTAAAATAGGAAGATGGTTTACTAAAGAAGAGATTGAGCGGCGTGACAAAGTAGCCATATTGGGACTCTCGGTACTAAAGGAACTCTTCGGGAATATAAATCCTGTTGGCGAGACAATAAAGATAAACCGTATTAATTTTAAAGTGATAGGAGTTGCGCCTGAAAAAGGAGGGAGGGGCTGGCGGGACCAGGATGATGTCATTTATATCCCTGTGACAACAGCTATGTTCAGGGTCTTGGGCAAGGATTATTTTGACGGTATCTATGTTGAGATACCCGATGTTGAATCAATGGAAAAGGCTCAGGAAAAGATTAAGCTAGTTATTGCAAAGCGGCACCGTATATTTAATGACCCGGATGATTATTTCCACATGCATGATATGAGCGAGATACAGGAGATGCTTTCCAGCACCACTCAGACTATGAGCATGCTGTTGGGTTGTATAGCCGCGATATCGCTTCTTGTGGGCGGCATCGGCATCATGAATATAATGCTTGTCTCGGTTACTGAGCGCACGCGCGAGATCGGCCTGCGCAAGGCAATAGGCGCCCAGGCCAAAGACATAATGACACAATTCCTCATCGAAGCAGTGGTCATGACGCTCAGTGGAGGGGTGATGGGAATAATCCTCGGGATAGCAACGTCTGTGGTATTGTCGTTGGCGGCAGGGTGGGCTACCAAGGTCACTATTTCGAATATCTTTCTAGCGGCAGGGTTTTCAATTGCGGTCGGAATGTTCTTCGGTCTCTGGCCGGCTAGGAAGGCATCGGAGCTTAATCCTATAGAGGCATTAAGGTATGAATGAGGAAGACTTGAGCCTTTTAAGGCTGGCCGAATTCGGAGAAGACCGCAAAAAACTCCCCAACTGGTCAATTAAATGGTTGGAATCCTGGGAGAAAGTTCTCCCTGTCTTTCTGCTATTGACACAATGAAAAAGATTAATCTTATAACGGTCACCATACTCATTCTTGGCATAGCGGCTATTTTTTGGGTGCAATTCCTTACACCCACGCTTTATGGAGCGGACGGGTATTTGCATATCAGAATGGCAGAGTTCTTAAAGAACCTCGGGCCGCGTTATGACTTTCACTGGGCTAGATTTTCGACTTTCACTGGGCATTTTTCAGACAAGGATTTTTTATACCATGTAGTTCTAATACCTTTTACTTATCTTAAAGATATATTTTTCGGGGCTAAAGTCGCAGCTGCGCTCTTTGCCGCATTTTTATTTATTATATTTTATCTTATCCTGAAGAAATATTCCGGAAGTCTTATTTTGCCTTTTTTTCTGATTGCGTTCTTCTTTTCGGATATGTTTTTGGAGGCGGTCAGCAGGCCGCGGCCTATCTCCATAGTCATATTGCTGACATTACTTTCCATCCATTCTATAATTAAAAAGAGATATCTCTGGATATTTATACTGGGGCTTATATACAGCCTTTCTCATATAACAAGCCCATTGATTATATTCTACGCCTTTCTAATCGAGGCCGTCAGGTATACGAATAAAAAAGAGTTTTGTTCTAAGGCAGTTCTTCTAGTCTTTTTAGGCGTCTTGACAGGTTTTTTAGTGCATCCAAACTTTCCGAATAATTTTCATGTTTTTTATTTAAATTCCATCCTTGTCCCCATCTATACCATTAAAACAGGCGTCCTGGAGCTCGGCGCTGAATTTTTTCCGTTAAACACCAGGCAGTTCCTTTTAAGCTATCCAGTTGTAATAATTGGAATTATTCTGTTGATATTTGTTTCAATCTCTAAGAGACCCAAAACTAGATTTGAGACAAATGTCTTCCTTGCGCTAAGCATGGTTTTCTTTTTGCTTTCATTTATCTGCAGAAGATATCTATTGCATGGCTATCCAATTATGCTTGTTGCACTTTCGTCCTATTTTTCCGATACCTTTATAGATCAGAGAAATATGACCAGAAAACTATCGATTATTTTGTCTATAGGGATTATTCTTTTATCGCTAAATTCTTTTAAGGCAGTTCGTTATAATGCGCTTGTCACGAGGATAATAAACGGGCATTATGAAGAGGTCGGCAAATGGATGAGGAGTAATATTCCAGAAGGCGAGCTAATATTTCATTCCAACTGGTCAGACTCGCAGTATTTTATAGGGCTCAATCCCAAGAACGACTATTTTGTAACGCTTGACCCCGTATATATGTACAAATGGGATACCGAGTTATATAAATTATATAGGGATGTCTCTTTTGGAAGGACAGACGACCCTTATACTGTATTAAAAGAGACTTTTAAGGTAAAATATGGCTATATAGGAAAGAATTATTTCAGCGGATTAATCAGCCAGATAAGGGTTGATTCAAGATTTATAATATTAGCAGAAGATAGCCTTGGGGTAATTTTCACTCTTACCTAAAAATTATCGATATTTAGGAGAGGTGGCTGAGCGGTTGTCTGCCTAAGGCAGATCCGCCTCCGGCGGAAATGGGGCGGTCTTGCCCGCCAGAGGCGGGTCCACCTCAGGCGGAAAAACCATCACTGGCTATGTGCTGGGTATATGTGTTGAAAAGCAATAAGGATCAGAAATTTTATATAGGGAGTACTCGAAATTTAGAAAATCGAGTAAACAGTCATAATAAAGGCAAAGTCAGGTCAACAAAAGCCAGGAGGCCACTCGCATTAGTTCACAAAGAAGAGCACGATTCAATAACTAGCGCTAGGCAACGTGAGAATTTTCTCAAGAGTGGTCAGGGCAGGAAATGGCTCAAACATAAATCGGAGGAGTGCCAGAGCGGTTGAATGGGCCTGTCTTGAAAACAGGTAGGCTCGTAAGGGCCTCGTGGGTTCGAATCCTACCTCCTCCGCCAGTATTTTACAAGTCGTAGGGTGTTAGGGATTCGAAGAGAGCTTTGCGCCGAGCGAAGCGAGGAAAAGGCGCAATCCGCGCCG
>CAYZNX010000064.1:0-7057 GCA_964479825.1 uncultured Planctomycetia bacterium
AATAACTTCACATTTTCTGCAATGCTTATTTTGTGAAGTTAAGCTCTGACAGCCTCCAGCCCTAGGCTGGTCCGCCTATGGCGGAGAAGGCTGGGTTCCTGCAGCCAGCGGGGCGCAAGCGAGCACGGGGTTAACTCACCGGTTACTTATAGTAAGCTATGCTATCAAGGCCGAGTCGTCACAGATTAGTCCCATGAAAGAAAATATAGTTTTTATGCTGCTTTTAATTTTCGGTACAGTCACTTTTGTGTGTGCTCAGGAGAAGAGCTTTTTTGACCAGAGGAAGGATATGGTAGAGCAACAGATTAAGAGAAGAGGTATTGCCGATCAAAAGGTATTGGATGCGATGCTAAAAGTAGAAAGACACCTTTTTATTCCATCTGCTTTGAAAGGCCTTGCCTATACAGACCAGCCATTACCTATTGGCGAAGGCCAGACTATTTCCCAGCCTTACATAGTTGCATTGATGACGGATCTGGCTGAACCGAAGGAAGACGATAAGGTTTTGGAGATAGGGACGGGTTCTGGCTATCAGGCGGCAATCCTGGCTGAGCTTTCAAAGGAAATTTATAGTATTGAGATTATTCCTGAACTTGCTGAGAGAACATGCGCTTTATTAAAAGAGCTGGGTTACGGGAATATAAAGGTGAGACAGGGCGACGGCTACCTTGGATGGCCGGAATACGCTCCGTTTGATGTAATAGTAGTTACTGCTGCACCGCTTGAGGTGCCAGAGAAATTAGTCGAACAACTTTCAGAGGGAGGCAGAATGGTTGTTCCTGTAGGGGATGCAGGCAATCAGCTATTAAAATTATTGGTAAAGGGCTCGGGAAGGATTACAGAGGAGAATGTGATACCCGTAAGATTTGTGCCCATGGTGCGCGGGAATTAATGATAAAAAATATTATTTATGTTTTTATCGCAGTAATTTTCCTGTCAGCATATTTCCGCTATTTTGAATATAGGTCGGTCTATTTCCCTACTAAGGAGATAGAATTCACTCCGCGCGTTATTGGCCTTTCTTACGAAGATATATATCTGGATACGGAGGACGGCGCGAAGCTGAACGCATGGTTAATTCCTGCCGGTGGTTCGGAATATACCATCTTATTCTGCCATGGAAATGGAGGAAACATAAGCCATCGGTTGGAAAAAATCTTAATATTGAATCAGTTAGGGTTGGATGTCTTTATCTTTGACTATAGGGGGTATGGAAAAAGCAGCGGAAGGCCGTCTGAAAGGGGCCTTTATAGAGACGCGCATGCCGTTCATAATTATTTAATTTCTGAAAAGAGAATCTTGCCTGAGCGTGTGATCCTTTATGGAGAGTCTCTTGGAGGAGCAGTTGCGGTTGATTTGGCTGCTAAGAAGAGCGTCAGGGCGCTTATAATAGAATCTGCATTTACCTCCGCAAAGGATATGGCGAAAGCCATCTACCCATTTTTGCCGGCCTTCTTCATCTCATACAAATTTAATACACTAGCCAATGTAAAACACATAGATGCTCCAAAACTCATCATACACAGCCGTAATGATGAGATTGTTCCATTCAGGCAGTCAATAAAATTATTACAGGCCTCGCCTGAGCCAAAGAAGCATCTGGTGTTAATGGGGAGTCATAATACTTGCTATGCGGACTCCAGGGCTTTATATATTTCCGGAATCAGAGACTTTCTAAAAACTCTATGAAGGAAATTTATATAGGCACAAGTGGGTATAATTATTACTAATTTCACATTTTCTGCAATGCTTATTTTGTGAAGTTAAGATTATGTATAGCTTGAATGAAAATTTTAACAAGGCAGCAGGGCTTTTTAAAGACCGCATAGCCATCGAAAGCAGGATTGCTGGCAGGTTAGAGACTATTACTTATGGCCGGCTGAGCGAAGAGGTCAAAGGATTGGCTTATTTTATATTTTCTCAAGGCGTTAGAAAATACGATAAGGTTGCGATTATACTTGAAAACAGGCCAGGGTGGCCAATAGTTTTCTTTGCAGTGTCTTATATAGGCGCAGTAGCAGTTCCAATAGACCCTCACTTGACACAAGGAGAGATTAAAAATTTAATTTTTAATTCTGGCGCTAGGCTTATCTTTGTTTCAAAAGAAAACAAGGCATTGCAGGAATCCGTAGGACAGGGAATTAAATTCATCAGCCTTGATACCATAGAAGTTTCTAATGCCCCTGAAGGCTTTAAAGCTAGTGATGTAGACCCAGAGGATCTAATGGTTATTTTGTATACATCTGGCACGACTGATTTGCCAAAAGGCGTTATGCTTACTCATAAAAATCTGTGCGCAAATTATTATTCCATAAAAAGGTTAGGGCTTTTTTCATATAAGGATACAGTATTGTCCATATTGCCTCTCTATCACTCCTATCCTTTGATGACCACGCTTATCCTGCCTGTTTTTTCCGGGGCTAAGATTGTGTATGTAGCGTCTGACTGGCCAGAGAGATTGGCCGAGTGCCTTAAAAATGCCGGGATTAGTATCTTCATAGGCGTACCTCAGATCTTTCATGCGATGCATAATAGAATAATGAAAAAAATTAAGGAGGCGCCGTTCTTCATTAGGTTATATATAAATTTAATTGTGAGACTTGGATTGACAAAGGTATTCCTGCCAAAGTTGAGGACTGCCTTTGGTAAAGATCTTCGTTTTTTTGCCTGCGGAGGCGCTAAGTTAGACGAGGATGTAGCCCGAGATTTCTTAAGACTCGGGTTTAAGATACTTGAGGGCTATGGTTTGACAGAGACATCGCCTGTTGTAAGTTTTAGTCCATTACAGAGGCCAAGGATAGGGTCTGTGGGGTTGACATTACCTGATGTGAAAGTAAAGATTGTTAATAAAGATGCAACCGGAATAGGAGAGATTGCCATTCAAGGCCCTAATGTCATGAAAGGTTATTATCGCGATGAAAAAGGGACTGCCTCGGTAATTATAGATGGTTGGTTTTTATCAGGTGATTTAGGATATATAGATAAAGAGGGTTATCTTTTTATTACAGGAAGATCCAAAGAGGTAATCGTATTGAGTTCAGGGAAGAATATATATCCTGAGGAGGTTGAAAGGCATTATTCTGAAAGTCCGTACATAAAAGAGATGTGCGTGCTGGGTGTATTGAAAGAAAAAGGCAGGGGTAAGATTGAATATCTTCATGCAATTATAGTTCCTCAGTTTGATTTTTTCAAGGAGCGCGGGGAAATGAATGTGCGTAGTGTATTAAAGGATAGCATTGAACAACTTTCAAAGAGATTAGCGCCGCATAAACATATTATGGGTTTTAGCGTCAGCAGGGAAGACCTCCCCAGGACAGTTTTAGGGAAGATAAAGAGATACGAGGTTGAAAAGAAATTCCTTCCTGTTATATTAAGCAGAGGAGGCGATAGGAAGGAGGGGCTGATTGAGGAAGAGAGATTTGAATCAGAGACTGCTGTGAGGCTGATTAAGTGCATAAAGGATGCAGTGAATATTAAAGGCCCTGTCAGGCTTAGTGACAGCATAGAGCTTGATTTAGGCGTGGATTCTCTAGGGAGGGTAGAGCTTGTTTGCGCGATTGAAAGATGTTTTAATATTGAGCTTCCTGAGGAGATGGTTGCAGGGGAGATATTTACTGTGAAGGATTTACTTTACAGGGTCGAGGAGGAGCTGAAAAAAGACCATAAAGAGGTTTGCAAAGAAGAAGTGATGGATACTAAAACTGTATCCTGGCCGTATATCATAAAACAATCTTTATCACATGAATTTCAAAGGAGGATATTGCTATATCCGAGATGGATTGATTATATCTTTACCTTTATAGTAAAGGGGGTAGTGGGTGTATTTTTCAGAATTTTTTATAGTCTTCGTACAGAAGGTTCTTACAGGATCCCGAGAAAAGGGCCATATATATTATGCGTAAATCATACCAGTTTCCTGGACGGATTTATAGTTTCGGCAGGGGTGCCCTTAATGGCCCAGATGCAACTTTTTTTTATCGGATTCAGGAGATATTTTATTGTGCCGATTATTAGGGATCTTGTTAAAAGCGCCAGGATTATTCCCATTGACGCAACGCAGATATTAGAGGCAATGCAGAGCTCAGCGTTTATTTTAAGGCACAACAAGGCGCTGTGCATATTCCCAGAAGGCGAACGTTCTATAGATGGGGAGGTCAAGGAATTTAAAAAGGGTATTGGCATAATTGCAAAGGAATTAAATGTAGTACTCGTCCCTGTTTTTATAAAAGGAGCCTACGAGGCATGGCCCAGGACAGAGAAGATACCGAGGTTGCATCCTATAGGAATAATATTTGGCAGTCCATTGCTGCCTGATACCTTAATCTATAGAGGTATGGCGCTCGGCGCAAAGGACGAATATGAGGCAATTTCTATGGCTATGAGGGAGGAGATAATCAAATTGAGATACTTCACAAAATAAGCATTGCAGATTTTGTGAAGTTAGATATAATAGTGACCCTGATATGCGAGTTGGGATGTACTATGCTAATAATGATGTGCGTGTCGAAGAGGTGCCAAGGCCGGCTATAGGACAAGGAGATGTCCTTGTAAAGGTAATGGCAAGCGGCATATGCGGCACCGATGTAGTGGAGTGGTATAGGCGCGATAGGGTTCCTCTGGTCTTAGGGCATGAGATAGCAGGAGATGTTGCAGAGGTTGGAGAGGGGGTGAGCCAGTATAAGATCGGGGATAGGATTTCTGCCTCGCATCATGTGCCATGCGGCGAGTGTCATTATTGCGCCATGGACCATCATAGCGTGTGCGATACTTTACGCAAGACAAATTTTGACCCAGGAGGTTTTGCAGAGTTCCTGAGGTTACCTGCTGTAAATGTAGAAAAAGGAGTTTATAGACTTCCGGAAAGGCTCTCTTATGAAGAAGGGACGTTTATAGAGCCATTGGCCTGCGCAGTACGCGGTCAGAGATTGGCAGGTTTTAAATCCGGCCAGACTGTTTTAATTATAGGTAGTGGGATATCAGGGCTTTTACATATTCAGCTGGCAAGGATGCGCAGTTTCGGTAAAATAATAGCCACTGATATCAATGAATATAGGCGAAAGCAGGCAATACGATTTGGGGCTGATTTCAGTATTCACGCAGAGGAAGATGTGCCTGCAAGGGTCAAGGAGTTTAACAGAGGAAGATTAGCAGATTTTGTTATCTTGTGCAGTGCGGCCAGGGACGCGTTTCAACAGGCATTTAAGTCAGTGGATAGAGGCGGTGTAATTTTAGTTTTTGCTTCAGCAGAGGAGGGGTTCCAATTCCCAGTAAGAATAAATGATTTCTTCTGGAAGAATGAGGTAACGGTCACCTCTTCTTATGCAGCTAATCCTGAAGAGCACAGGATGGCACTTGATCTTATAAGCAGGAAAAAGGTGAATGTAAAGGATATGATTACACATAGATTTGGACTGGAAGACATACAAAAAGGTTTTGATCTTGTAGCTGAGGCAAAGGGATCAATCAAGGTTATTATAGATCCGCATAAGATAGGAGGTGGATGACGTGGACTGGGGTATGAAGAACAGGATTTCTCAAATAATAAGGCCTGAGAGCGGCAGGACAGTCATGCTTGCTGTTGATCACGGATATTTTTTAGGGCCGACAACAGGTTTGGAAGAACCTCGTAAGACAATAGAACCTCTTTTGCCTCATGCAGATTCATTGATGCTCACAAGAGGTGTCTTGCGCACTTCGGTTGACCCTCAACGGTCTATCCCTATTGTTTTAAGGGTCTCAGGCGGGAATAGTATTGTGGGTGAGGACCTTTCAAATGAGACAATAACGGTCTCGGTTAAGGATGCTATACGTTTGAATGTGTGTGCAGTTGCATTATCAATATATGTAGGTTCGAAGCATGAACACCAGACATTGAAAAACCTTGCTACCCTTGTAAGTGAATGCGAGGAATATGGCATACCAGTTTTGGCGGTGACTGCTGTTGGTAAGGAAATGGCAAGGGATGCAAAGTATTTGAGTCTTTCGTGCAGGATAGCTGCTGAGCTCGGCGCGCATATGGTGAAGACTTATTACTGTGAGGATTTTGAAAAGGTGGTGAAGAGTTGCCTTGTTCCTATTGTGATTGCCGGAGGCAAAAAGGTCCAGGAGAAAGAGGCGCTTGAGTTAGCTTATAATGCTGTAAATGACGGGGCAGCAGGGGTTGATATGGGTCGTAACATATTTCAATCAGGGGATCCTGTTGGCATGATAAAGGCGGTTAGAAGCATTGTCCACGAAAAGGCCAGTGTAAAAAAGGCCTATGAAGGCTTAAGATTACACGAGCACAAGGCGTGAAGCATGCTTTAGATTTAGATAGCTATGCAAGATCTAACCCTGCATCTGCCTTAAGAGGCGGATGCAGGGTTATTGATCACTCAGTTTCATAGGCCTGCAAGACGACCTCTGTCAGTAAATCCTTGAATTCTTTTGTCAAAGGGTATGCGGTATTGTGCCACTTTCCGTCCTTACCCATCGTGCTCGGCATCCCTACAAATAAGCCGTTCTTTCCCTCGACTACCTTTAGGCCTTTTATGACGAATACTCCCGCGAGGGCTATGTCAGCAAAGGCCTTTAGGCTTGAGTCCTTGCTTAGCTTATTAAACCTTACTACCTGGACCCCATTGCCTTGATTTTCCATATCTATCACCTCCTGCCTATAGAGACACAGGAGGTGATAATTTTCTTTCAAGAAAAATCTAGCGCTTCGGGCAGAGACTTTTGGCAGATTTTTCTTGATCCTGAGGAGACCATTTATCTAACCTATTGTGGCGACGAAGGATCTTTATTGCGCAGACAGCCTGTGGCGGAGAAGGCTGGGCTCCTGCAAGACCAGTGGTCAAGGCGAAGCCTCGGCCACCCGCTGGCTACAGGAACCCAGCCTTCTCCGCCATAGGCGGACCAGCCTAGGGCTGGAGGCTGTCAGAGCTTAACTTCACAAAATAAGCATTGCAGAAAATGTGAAGTTAGGCCTATTGAAGCGATGGAGGCATGAAACCCTAAAGGGTTAATTCCCTCATCCCTGATAACTCATCCCATTACAACTTGACAACATGAATTT
>CAYZNX010000065.1:0-6957 GCA_964479825.1 uncultured Planctomycetia bacterium
GGCCTGCAGAAGCAATATTACCCACGTTAACTCACCGGTTAACTCGAAGCGCTAGATTTCTCTTGACATCGTTGATGTCAAGGGCTCATTTGATATGGACAGGGCATTTCGATCTATCTTATTAATACTTGTAGCACTAGTCATATTGAGTAGTTTTAGCGCTGTTTGGTTCTTTGTAGTAAAAGAAAAGCTTTATAATAATTATATGGACTTGGAGGTACTGTTTGAGTCTAACATGGAGAGGTTAAATAGGGAGGTCACGGCCTTAGATAAGGAAAATAAGGAGTTACAGGAAAAGGTGGTGTCTATCAAGAAGGAATTGAATATTTTAGAATCTAAAAATGAAGAGTTGAACAGCCAATATAGAAAACTTTTGACAGAGAGAGATGATTTAAATCAAGAGATCGCCAGGGTAAAGAAAGGAAAGTTTTTCCTCGAGAAAACATTAAAGGAGATGGAGTCAGATAGATTCGTGGCAGGGCTCTTGAGAGAAAAGGCATCTCTTGAGGTGGAGCTGGAAAGATTAAAGGAGTCATCGGCGCCAAAGGAGTCGGAGGTCAGGGATTTGCGAGATAAGAATAGCGAACTGAACATCAAGGTTTCTAAGCTTGAAGAAGAAAAGGACTTATTAGAACAAAAGATTAGCGATGCTGTGCGGGTCTCTGAATTGTTAAGTACGGATTTATTGAAAGAGAAGGATAAGAACAAAAAAGATAAAGAGGAATTTGCGAATCTGAATGTAGAAAATAGTGTTTTGAAGACAAAGATAACTGAACTTGAAAGGACCTCTGAGAGATTTGACAGGATGTTTGTTGAGAAGGATAATATGGTCACAAAGATATCTAATTTA
This sequence comes from uncultured Planctomycetia bacterium, assembly GCA_964479825.1. Classification (GTDB taxonomy): domain Bacteria; phylum Omnitrophota; class Gorgyraeia; order Gorgyraeales; family Gorgyraeaceae; genus CAYZNX01. The sequence goes on from CAYZNX010000065.1 coordinate 851, forward strand.
GAAAAAGATTTAGAATTTAAAAGTCAGGAGATTGATAAGCTGAAGGTAGCCCTTGCGACTAAGGCACAGGAAGAAGAGGCGAGGGCAGAGGCATATACCGGCCCAGAAGAGGTAAATTTGCCTCCTATAGTTCTTGAGAGTAGCGCTGATGGAGCAGGTAGGGTGAACGAATTGTCTCCTGTTGAGAGGATAACTAGAGTTCGAGGACTGAAAGGCAGGATCATTACTGTCAATAGAGAGCATAATTTTGTTGTTATCGATTTAGGCAGGGAGGATGGCATTGATAAGGGGACAAGGCTTGATGTCTACAGGGGAAATTTGACAATAGGCTCTATAGAGGTTATTCAGGTGAGAGACAGGATTGCTGCCTGTGACATAAAATATGTGCAGACAGGGGCTAGAATAGAAACAGATGATGTAGTTATGAGATGATCAAATAGAACATCCTCTATGAATCATGAACCTACCAAAATATCTTTCAGTTCTGAGTCTAAAGAAGAAGGTCAGCACAAAATCACTTGTGGTATTCACGAGACAACTTTCCACGCTTATTGCAGCAGGCCTGCCTCTTGTAAAGGCACTTAGGACCCTCCACGACCAGTTAGAGACCGGCAGACTCAAAGAGATTATTAAAGACATAGCAGGCGAGGTTGAAAGTGGGACTAATTTTTCTGAAGCCCTCTCCCGTTTTCCAAAGGTCTTCCCAGAGTTTTATGTTAATATGATAAAGGCAGGAGAGTTGGGAGGGATGCTTGAAGGCATTCTTAAACGGCTCTCTGAATTTCTGGATAAGAATCAGAAACTGAAGGATAAGATAAAATCAGCCCTTATGTATCCTGCATTTGTGCTTTTTGTGGCCGTACTAATACTTATAATGCTTATGATATTCGTGATACCGACTTTTACGAATATGTTTTCAGAGCTCGGAGGTGCCCTGCCCTTGCCTACGAAGATATTGATAACTACCAGTGAGCTTATGAGAAAGATGTGGTATCTGATTCCTCTTATTCCAATAATAATAGTTTTGTTATACAGGTTGTTGGTAAGGAATCCTAATAGGAGGGCTGTAGTTGATAGATTTAAATTGCACCTTCCTGTTGTTGGCGGGCTTGTGCATCAGGTTGCCATTGCCAGGTTTTCCAGGACGCTTGGAACGTTACTCTCGAGCGGCGTGCCGATACTAAACGCATTACAGACCGTCAGGGATACCATAGGCAATGAATTCATCGCTCGGGCGATTATGGAGGTGAGGGATAGTATTAAGGAGGGGGAGAGCGTAGCCGGGCCAATGGAGGCCAGTAATGCCTTTCCGCAGCTTGTTGTAAAGATGATAAATATAGGGGAAGAAACAGGCCAGCTCGATAAGATGCTTGTTCAAATAGCTGATAATTTTGAAGAAGAGGTAGACGTAGCTATAAGCGGCCTTACCTCTCTTTTAGAGCCGATCCTTATAGTGTTTATGGGCCTTGTGGTGGGCTTTATTGTTATATCTATGTTCATGCCATTGTTTTCACTTGCCAAGCTAATAGGATAGTCATGCTGTGTCTGCCTGGTCAACCTCGAATGTATAAAAATGGATTTTCCCTTTTGGAGCTCATTATCGCAATAGGGGTGCTGGCAATCGGCCTTGTAGGGGTATTGCAGATATTTCCTATTGGCCTTAGGGCATCGTATCGTTCAGGCATGACGACAAAGGCAGCCTTCCTGGCCCAGAACAAAATAGAAGAAATAAAGACATTAGGTTTTGAAGATATAGCAGAACTCCCCCCTAAGATACCTCTTTCTGGCAGTGACGGGGATTTTGAGTGGGGGATATTTATAGATAAGATTGGTCTGGATGGTTTAGAGTCGGCTGAGGATATAAGGAAGATTAGAGTGAGTGTGAGCTGGGTCGAACGTAATCGCACCAGAACAAAGGATTTTATAACCTATATTACTCGCTAACCCATTAACTTCACACTTTGTGCATTGCACAAAGTGTGAAGTTATTTTACATGCAGATATCAGGACAGGCAGGGCAGAAAGGATTCACCCTTGTTGAGATACTGATAGCGCTGGCCATACTGGCCGTAGTTGTTGCCTCTACTTTTATTATCTTTAGAAGTTCTTCAGAATCCTGGCAGAAAGGTGAGACGAGAAGCGAACGCTATCACAATGCGAGGATAGCGATGGGCAGGATGAGGGCAGAGATTTCTCAGGCAGTGCTAAGCGAGGATATTTTAAGCAGGTTCATAGGAGAAAAGGAAAAGGTGAGCTTTGTTTCTTTTGCATCAACTGCTTCTGGCATTTTCGAACTCGTAGAGATAGGGTATTGGCTGGATGAGAAGAATAGATTTCTTATGCGCGATGAAGATATTGATCCTGATTTTGAGTTTTCAACCCAGGATAATAGAGACATTTTAGCAGAGAATGTCTCTTTGCTAGAATTTTCATATTATGACGGCCTTGTCTGGAAGGATAACTGGGATTCAGATGTAGTTGAAGAAGATTCAGTAGAGGTTCAGAAGGTTCTGCCCAAGGCAGTTAGTATAAAGATTAACGTAGAGGATAAAAGAGGCAAGGAAAGCGAGTCCTTTGAAATCCTGACCCGTCTAAAGACCTCATGAAGATAGGTATAATTGGCCCTCCCCAGACAGGAAAGACAACGCTCTTTAGAATCTTATTGCAGCAGGCGTCTTCAGGCACTGTAGGCATTGTTAAGACACATGATCACCGTATAGATAAGATTTCTGAGCTTTTGTTGTCTAAAAAAACAAGTTATCCTGAATTCGCATTTTTAGACATTGGTCTTATATCCGGGTTTAATAAGCAAGACTTGTCTAGATTGCAGGATATAGACTTATTTATATGTGTTATAGGCACTTTTTTTGCACAGGACATTAAAAAAGATTTTGATGGCTGCCTTACAGATATCATTATTTCGGATCTTGAGGCCGTCCAGAATAGGATTTCTCGGATACAAAAGGAAGGCAAAAAATCTGATTCAGGGAGAGAGCTCAATTTGTTGGAAAGAACGCAGGCCTTTCTTTCAGATGGCCGGCTTTTATGGAAGGCAGGATTTAATGCCGATGATGTTAAGATTATAGCCGGCTTAATATTGTTAAGTTTAAAACCGCTCGTTGTGGCAGTAAACCTTTCCGAGGAGGGCTCCGGAGATTCTGAAGACAGGGTTAAGGACTTTGAGGAATATTGTCGAGCCAAGGGGATATCTTGTATTAAGTTTTTTGGGAAGACAGAATCAGAGCTTATAGAACTTGAACCTGAAGAGAGAAAAAAGTTTATACAAGAGATAGGGCCTGGATATAATTTCAAAGAAGGCCTGTGTAAATTAATATTAAGAGAGCTGGGGCTCATAACATTTTTTACAACAGGAGAGAAAGAGACACGCGGCTGGTATTTGAAATCAGGTTTGAGCGTAATAGAGGCAGCGGGTAAAATACATTCTGACATGAAAAAGGGTTTTATAAGGGCAGAGGTTGTAAATTTTGAAGATTTTGTTAAACACGGCTCCATGCATAAGGCACGTGAGGCAGGATTATTAAAGGTAGAGGGCAAGGAGTATATAGTAAAGGATGGAGACATCATAAACGTAAGGTTTAATGTATAGAATAAAAATTTAAGACTCGAAGCTTTGAAAGGAGAAATTATGCGTAAGGTACAACGGGCACTTATTAGCGTATTTGATAAGAGCGGACTGGAGGAGTTTGTAAAAGTATTGAACGAGTTAGGCGTAGAGATATTGTCTACGGGCGGGACAGCTAAGTTGATTAGTTGTTTAGGGATACCTGTAAGATCTGTTTCAGATTACACGGGCTTTCCAGAGATGTTGGATGGCAGGGTAAAAACCCTGCATCCTAAGATCCACGGAGGCCTCCTGTCTCTTCGCGATAACAGAGATCATATGGAGCAGGTTGAAAGGCATGGGATAGAGCTGATTGATATGGTGGTTGTCAATCTTTATCCATTTGAGAAGATAGCGGCCAAAGAAGAGGTTGAATTAAAAGAGGCTATTGAGAATATAGATATAGGCGGCCCTAGTATGCTGCGTTCAGCGGCAAAGAATTTTAAAGACGTAGTGGTTGTCTGTAACCCATCAAGATATAGAGAGGTATCGGAGGAGTTAAAAAAGAACAAGGGATTTATTTCAGATGAACTGCATTTTAAACTGGCAGTTGAGGTATTTGAGAAGACATCAAAGTATGATAGTGCGATATACGAGTATCTTAAGGGCAAAGGGCAAAGGGCAAAGGGCATAGACATAGAATTTCCAGAGACCTTAGAGTTAAAATTTAGCAAACTGCAGGATTTGCGGTATGGTGAAAATCCGCATCAGAAGGCCTGTTTCTATAGAGATAAGAACGTAAATGTTGCTGCAATCAGCAATGCAAGGCAGTTACACGGCAAAGAGCTTTCCTTTAATAATATTATAGATCTTGATGCAGCACTTGAGATAGTAAAAGAGTTTAAAAAACCAGCGGCCAGCGTAATAAAACATACAAATCCATGCGGCGTAGCCCAATCTGAAATATTGAAAGATGCATATATTGATGCCTTGGACTCCGATAGGGTCTCTGCCTTTGGAAGCGTTGTTGGTCTAAATATTAAGGTAGATGCAGATACTGCAGAGGCGATTTGTTCAGCAGGTTTTACAGAATGTATTATTGCCCCCAACTTTGAAAAAGAGGCATTAGTAATTTTAAAGAATAAGAAGAATCTTAGATTAATAGAGGTTGGAGAATTAAAGGGCGTAGAGAAGGATTATGACCTAAAGAAGGTAGTAGGAGGGGTGCTCATCCAAGATAGGGACATATTAGATATAGTAGAGAAGGATTTAAAGGTAGTAACAAAAAAGAGGCCATCTAAAGAGGAGATGAAGTCTTTAATTTTTGGCTGGAAGATTGCAAGGCATGTCCGTTCTAATGCAATAGTGCTTTGCAAAGGCACTAAGACAGTTGGCATAGGTGCGGGCCAGATGTCCAGGGTGGATTCGATGATTATAGCTATTAGAAAGTCAGATGGCCGTTCTAAAGGCGCTATATGTGCCAGCGATGCATTTTTTCCAAAAGAAGATGCCATAGAAGAAGCTAAAAAAGCAGGGATAACCAGCATAATCCAACCAGGCGGTTCCATACGCGATGAATATGTTATTAAGGCGTGCGACGAAGCTGGCATAAGCATGGTATTCACAGGCATACGCCACTTCAAACACTAATTTCACATTTTCTGCAATGCTTATTTTGTGAAGTTAAGATACGTAGATTATATTAATTCATTCATAAATTTTGAGAAGATACCTGAATATAACTACACCTCTAGTTTTAAGATTGAGAGGATGCATGCCTTCCTGCAGGAATTAAGGAAGCCACAGCAGGGACTTAATGTTATACATATAGCTGGCTCTAAAGGCAAAGGTTCTACATGCGCTATTCTTGCCAATATATTAAAAGAGGCTGGATACAGAGTAGGATTGTATACTTCACCTCATCTATTGGATACGAGGGAGAGGATTAGGGTGTTGAGCAAAGAGCAAAGAGCAAAGAGCAAAGAGACAAGGAACTTCGAAGGAGTGATAGAAAAACAAGAGTTCGCTGAGTTAATTGAAAGAATAAAGCCAGCTGCTGAAAAATTTAGGGGCCATAAAGACTTGGGTAACTTATCATTTTTTGAAGTCCTTACAGCATGTGCGTTTTTATATTTCAAAAAGGAAAGGGTTGATTTCACCGTTTTAGAAACAGGCCTTGGCGGAAGGCTTGATGCAACAAATGTTACCAATTCAATTATATGCGGTATAACAAACATAAGCCTTGAACATACTGATAAGTTGGGAAGTTCATTAGGATTGATTGCAAGAGAAAAAGCAGGTATTATTAAGACCCAAGGCGTGGTTGTTTCTGCTTTCCAAGAACAAGAGGCAATAGATGTTATCAGAGAGGTTTGCAATGAAAGGCAGGCGTCTTTGTATGAAATAGGTAAGGATGTGAGATACTCTGTTATTGAATCAAGCGAGGATAGACAGATTTTTGACCTGGATGGACCTACTTATTCGTATAAAAATTTAGAGTTAAATTTAATAGGGGCGCATCAAGTAGAGAATGCCAGTCTGGCAG
>CAYZNX010000066.1:0-6846 GCA_964479825.1 uncultured Planctomycetia bacterium
CTGCCAGAATTTGCAAGTTCTATCACCCAATTTGTAACCTACCTTAGCATCGCAGGAATATCATCCAGCCTTATCCATGCCTTACTGAGCCATCCTGAAGCACTCCTTGCATCAGTTAAAAAGGGAATGTCGCTGTTAAGAGTAGTGGTTATTTTTATATCTGTGGCAGGGCTTTTAGGCATATTTAGCTTAACACCCACTCTTATAGATGTTGTTATTGGCCCTACGCTACTAACAGTTACTTTTGGTATTTCCATTTGGGCAGTTTATTTGTTGCGGCAGGAAGAGATGATTAAAAGAGAAATCTCATATGATAGGCATGAGGAAGTGACCATAGACCCGGTTCTTAAATGGGGATTTGATAATCATAAGGCAAGCCGTCTTGCTGATGGGAAGCCCCAAATTTTAGCAAAGGTTATCTCATACTTCCGCTCCATCGGACTTAATAACATAGCAGAGCTTCTATCTAAGACAGCCCTAACGCCGCTATCTGACAATACGCAGGGAGTTTTCCTTATTGATACCTCAGTATGGCCAAAGGAGATTTCAGAGCATGATTTTATAGGGCATGCAGGTCGGAGTATTCATCTCCTAACGCACACTGTAGCAGGTCAAAGGCTTACAGACGCCCAGCTTGCTGAGGTCTTAGTCCATGAGACTCTGGCGAGGTTAGGATACTTAGACGATGTCTCGCAAGCCTTCAGCAATGACTTCAAGGCCTGGCAAGAAAGAAAAACCCGTTCGCCCACAGAAACTCATAGTCCTTCCGAGAGAGTTTCAAGACACCTCAGCAAGCTCCAAGAAAAAACTTCCTTCCCTGTCTTGCCTCAATCAGATGAGAGAGACTTGCAGGCAGGCGGTACCGTAGTTATGCCTTCCAGATATACACAGACAGCTGAAATAGACGCTCATAGTATAGGTGCGTTAAACTGGATACTATGGGACCCACAACAAGGACAGATGGCCTTAGCACCGGCTAAACTCAATCAGGCTTTAGCCAAAGCCTTTGGCAATGCTGTCCAGAGGGTTGCCTGGGTTCCGATTAATTGGCGAGGACAAGACCTTTGGGTTCTCTTTGGCGAACAGGGAGATATTTATCTTTATTGGACTGGCAAAGAAGAGCCTGTCAAGGTTACGCCAGAGCTCATTAACACCTTTGTCGAAGGCATGATTCAATTAGCTGATACAGATGGCAGCAGCGCCTTAGATAGACAAGAATGGGCTAATAAATTGCACGGGTTGCCAGCACATTTGTCTAATTTACTGACTCGACTTTTCCAAAGGCTCGATAGATATTCTCCTTTTGATGAACTTGATGCGAGGGAATTGTTAGGGCTTTTTGATGAACGGGAAACTTTTATTATGTTTGTTCGCATCCTCGGGGCAATTCCTGAAGCAAAGCTCCCTCTGCTTTTAACTCCTCAAGGGGCAGAGCAAGAGGCGATATCTGCGCCTGGAATGGCTGAACAAAAGGAGGTTTCTGCTCCAGCTCAACCGGCGACACTTCGAGGCGTAGAAGTTGGTCTTGATCGCGATTGGCAACCGGTAGTTAACTATATAGAGTTTGATATTGGTGGTGGCGAGGTTGTGGTTATAAGAAGAAGTTGGGCGGGAGAGTTAACTTTTGCGCACCGCCGCGACAAAGGTCAGGAGGCTACTTTAACACATGTGGATGTAGAAAGATATGTAGGTAGCTTCTTCGATTGGGTGGATATGGTAAAAGATAGGATGATAACGCTGGATGAATTCCAAGAAAGAGTAGGTTCTGTTGTAGGTTATGGCAAAGCCTTTCAATTATTTTTTGCCTTGGTAAAGGAAGTAGATATTACGGAAGCTGAGGCGATCGCAAGGTTAGAACAAAAGCCAGAAATCTTGAATCTTTTCTTGGAAGTCCTTGCAGCAGCAAGAAAAAGTTGGCAGGCGGCGCAGTTAGCAGCAACTCCACAAGTGCCAAGTAAGGTAGATTTTACTAATGAACTCGTCAAAGCCCTCGCCCCTTTTGGTATTGCTACCTTATATGTAGAACAAATATTAAAGTTTACAAAGAGTCCAGAAGAGGATTTAATTAGCGAAGGCTATGACCCAGATACTGTAAGGCAAATTAAAGGTTGGGCGTCTCAATGGCCAGAACAACTGGGCATTCAAACCGCAGAAGGCAGGCCTCAGCCAGAGAGGGTTTTTGAGAGCTTCATGGCAATATTGTTATTGAAGGAGCAAAAGGAACGGGGCGAACAAAGGATGGAACTAATTATAGCGTTTGAAAGATCTATGAGGTTTGCTGCAAGACAAGCCCTTTTGAGATTGCAAGATGAGGCGATTATTCTGCCAATGGGCATCCAGCGCGACCCTTATATAATTCTTCTGGAGGGCAGAAGACAACCTAAGTATGTTAAGATTGAAAATGGCAAAATCCAAGAGGTCTCAGGTCGAGAATATGCACAAGCATCTTATATTATCCCATTTCTATTTAATGGATATGAAGGAGATTTGGGCTATGATTTTGAAAACTTAGATGGAAGTGCCCTCCACTCCTCTACTACGGAAATAGAATTGTCTCATCCTGAGCGTTTTGAATCTAAAGCGAATTTGTGGAAATATGGAGAAGCTTGGGGAGAAAACAACGGTCCTAAATTAGCTAATTACCGCAGGCCTTATGCAAGGTATTGGGAGCAGCTTTTAGTGGCGCTTTCTGTGGTGAATAATGCTGCCATAGCAGCGGAAAGAGGCGCGACTAAAGAAGTGGTGGGTTTAATTGTGGATGAAGGAGATTTCCACCCGCAGATAGATGATTATAATCCTGAGACAGTATTAAGCACAGTTCCTTTTAGGGTATTTCCCGAGTTAAGAAGCAAAGGGGGGCGATTTGTAGCGATTGCCTTGGGCGATGAGGAAGAACTTAAGAGACTAAAACCAGAAGCAAGCTGGTTAGATGATGATAGAAAATGGTTAGACAAAATGGGAAATTGTATTGTGGTTTTTGCTAATTTAGATGTATATAGGCCTTATCCTGAAGATCCAGATGTGTCAGTAAAATCTTACATCCTTGGTCCGCTGGGAAAGATTAGTATAGATACTTACTTTTTACGGCCTAAGCAGGCGCAGGTAGTCGCGCGCTTAGAATCCGCACCTAAACTTGATAAGGCACTAAGAGACATTACGGCAATGCCCAGCAATAATAGACTTGTGCTTTTAGCAGGGACAACAGGTAGTGGGAAATCACGCTTCTCTATAGAGCTTGGCAAGCACATAAAATCCTGGGTGTTACATACGCATGAATATTTAATCGAGATGTGTTATCGCCTGCCGCCACTTTTCCATTTACGCGAGCCTTTGCGGGATTGCGAATTGGATAGATTAACCGCAGATGTAGCAAGATTATTAAAAGGCGAAAAAGTACAACTACCGCGCTGGAATCCTTTTACCAGAAAGAGGGAAAGGGATGGGGAGGGTAGAGAAATTCTTTCTGAGGTAGTATCTAAAGGCGTAATAATTGTAGAGGGAATTTATGCCTTGCGCGATCCAACTCTCAATGGCTTAAGTAAAGCGAAAGTCTATATCTATGCCGGCATGGTCTCGCGGCTTATCTTTGTGGCTATACGCTGGCTCGCCGGTGCGCAGACCTATACCAATGCCCGTTCACTTATGGATAATTGGAGACGTCTCCATGTATATAGCCATACGGAGGATACCCTTATTGTTCCGACAGTTATGTTAGCAGACCGTGTATATAGAAATGAAGTCAGCCCTGCGCTTATGCGCAACGTCGCCTGTCAGATTGTGGCTGATGCAGGATTTTCTCAAGAAGAAACGCTGAGGTTTTTAGTTAGCGAGGTTAAGCCGCATCTGCTGACGCCTATAGAGCACACACAACTTGAACAATTCATACGTGAGATTAACCATTTTGCCCAAATGCGCGAAATTGTCCGTTTCCTTGATGCTTATTTTGGAGAAAAGATAGGAGAGCCGCATACTGACCATCCTATAAAACCCGACCGCCAGCGCAGATTTCAATTAGTTGCAGAGGTCGCAAATCTGATTAGCTTAGAGGCACAAAGCGGCCTAACTGATATGAGCTTAGAGGAAGAAAGCAGAACCTCAATAGGAAGAATCCAGGCTGAATTAATAGATTACGAAAGAGAGATTAGGGCAGCGGGAAGAGATGTATCTATTGAAAGATTTAGCATATCTGAGGTAGAAAGAAATCATACCGACCTGCATTATCGGGTCAGCCTTGCCGGTGCCACATTTTATTGCGTGATTTCTCAAAGGAGCTTGGTGGAACTGAACAGGTTTGCCAGGTGGAGGGGAAAGAAGGTAGAGGGGGCAATGATTGCGTCTAACCACGTTTATGTTTTACCTAAAGAGGAATACGAAGAGAACATCAAGCCTACAGCGAGAGCGCTCGCGCAAGGGGGCATACAGGCGGTAACTGCATTAATGAGAGGATATTGGGAAGGAAGGGGCGAAAGACGTAAGGAAACTAAGCTGGGAGAACTCAAACATAGTGAGTATATTGAAAGACTTGTAAATGATAGGTTATTAGAGCCAGGGATGCATGTATTGGACATAGGATGTGGAGCTGGTGATGATGCCTTGTGGCTTGCTGCTAACAAAGATTTTTATGTTACAGGATTAGAGCAGAGGATATCCAGCCTATCTAATTTAAAGGAGCAGGCTAAGATTAGAGGCTTAGAGAACAAGATTGACTGTGCGCAGAGTGATATGCGGCAGATTCTACCTTTTATGGATGCCACTTTTGATGCGGTCTATGCCCGCTATAGCCTGATGTATTTTAACGATGCAGAACTTGACCAAATTGCCAGAGAGATTGCCCGTGTGCTTAAGCCGGGAGGGAGACTTTTTGTTAAGGTCAGGTCCGACAAAGACCCCTTGGCCAAAGACGGCGTCAGCCTTGAAGGTATCGAAGGTTTTGATCGCGGCATGCGCATCAGTTCTTCTGGCGACCTGAGGCGATTCTTAGGGCCGGAAGACCTTAGGCGAGCCTTTGACAAATATTTTATTGATGTGGTGATAGAAGAGGGAGAAGAGGCCTATGTGGGAGAGAGGGCGGCGTATCTTGAGATGGCTGCTCAGGATAGATTTGGAGGAGTGTTTTTGACAGCCAGCCGTAAATTCAGAGAAGCAGAAAGGATTTTCCGAAACTTCCGTGGCGAAGAAGATATTCCGAATTTACGTTCCGCCATAGGGTTATATAAACATGCAAGAAGTGCTTATGAATACTTAGCTAAAGGTGGTGGAATCGAGGGAGTTGAGGCGAAGAAGAATATCGCAGTCATTAATAGAAGAATAGTTATGGCACAGAGGTCAATTAGAGGGATGAAGAAAAAATTCAATGTGCTTGATGTCTCAGGAAGGCTAACAGGAACAAAGTGCTCCCGAGTCCTTGTCCATCGTCTTGGCATAATTCATCAGGCTGTGCACGTATTTATTATAAATAGAAAAGGCCAGATTTTATTGCAGCAGCGCAGCCAGTTAGAACCAAGCAATCCAGGAAGATGGACCCTTTCTGTAACCTGCCATGTAGATGAGGATGAGGAGACAATTGAGGCAGGCGTAAGGGAGGCTCAAGAAGAAATTAGTGCAAGAGAAGGCAGAGCAACCAAAAGCCTGAAGCTAAAGGATGAGGATTTAAGGCGGGTTGAGAATATGGACGAACAGTATTCTGCATATCTTTTGCAATACGAATTCATTGTTTTAAGTCAAAGAGAACAAAATCTTCTCGTCAGCCACCTCGATAAACTTTTACAGGAACAACCTAAGGCCTTAGCCGAGACAATATTAGTTAACTTTAATGAGGATACGCGCACATTCACCTTGATGACATTAAATCCACAGAAATCATATGAACTAAAGCGCATAGTTGATGAATTGGTGCGGTTAAGCGGCATACCTTATTCAGCGCCTTATTTTAATCAGGAAAGGGTAATCCACTATGTCTATTGCGTGGATGATACCGAAGAGGCGTTAATAAATGAAATTCTAACGGCAAAGCGCACAGGACCTTCTGTTGGCAGGGATGAGGTAATTCAACTTGATTGGAAGGGTATTGATGAAATTCGTGAAGATATTAAACTTAGTCCCAGTAAATATACCTTTGGTTTTCAACTACTTGTCCAGGATGAGGCGTTAATAGGAAGAGTCAGACAGATTATTCAATCTAAGGCAGCCGCCGTTCCTTCCTCTGCCCTCTCGTGGAAGGCATGGGGAATGGGGCTGATAGCGAGTATAGGCACCGTAGCCGTAGTTAGTCTATTCTTCTTAGGCCATCCAATAACTATAGCAGGAGTTGCAGCTATAGCATTGGCAATATTAATAATAAACGGAAGATACCTTTATAAGAATATCGGCTACAAGACCTCACTCCAGGAAATCCTCCATGTCCATAAAGCAAAGACCTTAGGCGTTACCACAGAGGTTAAATATGGCGGTAAACATGGCCCAGTGTATGTTGAAGTATATACAAATGACCAAGAAAAGAAAGACTCCATAGATACTGCAGGTGTAATAGGGAGCTTAATAGAATCAGGCATCTTCCTCTCAATATTCATCCTCGCAAGATGGTTCAGTTCGTCATTAGGCATAGACCTGCCAGAATTTGTTACCTACCTCACTGTCATAGGAGCCTCATCCAGCCTTATCCATGCCTTAGTTAGCCATCCAGGAATACTTTTTACATCCATAAAAAATTTGGTGGTGGCTCTATTTTTTAAAAGTAATGTCAACAAGGACATTTCGTTAGGGCATAATCATAGTCCAGAAGAAAGCACCCATCTGTTTTCGCAGCAAATCTTCGAAGAAATAAAAGGATTGTTAGAAGAGAGATGC
>CAYZNX010000067.1:0-1233 GCA_964479825.1 uncultured Planctomycetia bacterium
GCCCGAGCGCAGCGCAAGCGAGCACGGGCGAGGTGGATTGGCAGACAGGACCCGCAGGCCTTAGAGAAGCAATATTACCCCTGTTAACTCACAGGCTACCATCACTGAAAAAATCATCATTTGACTATTATTGCCTTCAACGTTAAAATAGTGATATGAAAAGATCGACATTTATCTATATAGCTGCAATATCTTTTGCCGCATCATTCATATATTATGCCTATGCATCTGTGCTGCCAAGGGTCTTCCGCTTTAATAAAGAAGAGGCGCTCAAAGAGTGGCAGGAAAAGGTATTTAAAAATAAGGTTGTATACGTAGTAGTGGCAGAGAAAGGAGAGGCATATCTTTCAGCTAAAAGTGACAAGGCCTGTTCTGGCTTATTTTATAGGATCGGTTTTAAACCATCTGAGTTCCCTATGATAAGCTGGAGCTGGAAGGTAACAAAATTTCCCGAAAAGAACCATGAGGCTGTCCCAAATAATGAAAAACAGGGATGGATAGAAAAAGATGACTATGCTGCCCGATTGTACGTAATATTCCCCAGCCTCCATTTTATAAAAACCAAGAGTATCGAATACATCTGGGACGAGAATATCCCTGAAGGGACAATGATGACGAGCCCTTATTTCAATAACATAAAACTGATTGTCGTAGAATCAGGTTCAGACAATATCAATAAATGGGTGCACGAAGAGCGAAACATATACGAAGACTACAAAAGGGCTTTTGGCAAGCCGCCTTCTGGCAGCGTGGGCGCCATAGCATTGATGACAGACACTGATAACACAGTGTCCACTGCCGAGGCATTATACAAGGACATAAAAGTGGGGTATAACAATGAAGAAGAAAAATAAAAGAAGGGCCTTTTTCGCCAATAAGATGCACAAGGATTTATTCACGCTTGTATTTTTTGCGAGCATAATCCCTGCTGCCATTGCAATGGTGTGCCTCTATTATCTGATATTCAATATCACCGCAGAAGAGATCGCCATTCCTGAGGCCATTGCCTATCACCTTTTCCCTGCTGCCAAAAAAGTAATCTTCATACTATTATTCGCAGTGCCTATCTCAGTATTTGCTATAATGATATTTGCATATAAGTTAAGCCACAGGATAGCAGGCCCTTTTGATAGAATCGTTAGAGAGCTGGATGAATGCATAAGAGACAAAAGGACTGGTCATATCTTGATAAGGAAGGCTGATAGATTCGGTCCGCTCGTTGATAGGATCAAC
>CAYZNX010000067.1:1333-6759 GCA_964479825.1 uncultured Planctomycetia bacterium
ATCTAATCTACGTCTAAAATAGCCTCTTTTGTAATCTTTATTATCTCTTCTCTGCTGACGGGTTTCATGCAAAATATGGTATTACCTGTGGCCTGATTAGACTGCTCCAATAAATTTCCCAGCCTTGACAAAAAACCTGACATAACACATATCTTTACATCTTTATCCATTGTCCTTAAGTCTCCCAGTAATTCTCTCCCGTCTTTATCAGGTAACGCTAGATCTAAAAAGATAAGATGATATCTTTTCAACTTAAATAAATCCATGGCCTCTTTGGCTGATTTTGCAAAATCAAGCTCATAATCAAATTGCCCCAGGACTGATTTAAACGCCCCTCTTATTAGTTCATCGTCATCGATAACTAAAATCCTCTTTCTTGGCCCCTTGCCTCCCAAAAGTTCTTTTGTTGTTCTTAAAAGCATGTCTTTAAACACAGGTTTGCGAACTATCTTGTCTACAGCACCTTCCTTTATTAACAACAGATATTCGGCCATCCTGTCGTCTGACATTGCTGTTATAATGCAGACCTCTGCGTCTTTTTTAATAGTCTTTATGCCCCTGAATGTTTCCAGGCCGTTCATCCCAGGCATATGTATATCAAGATATATCAAATCATAATCAGCGCCTTTAACCTTTTCAATCCCGCTCTCGCCGCTTAAAGATGTGTCTACTTCATATCCTTCTTTTTCCAAAATGCCCTTTACGCCATTACACACGACCTCGTCATCATCTATAATAAGTATTCTGGCCATGGCCTTGCCTCCTTAATTTAATCCAGATACAGGAAAAGATAAGACTACCTCTGTGCCTTTCTGTTCCTCTGAATGGATATCTATTTTTCCTCTGTGCTGGTCTATGATAGTCCTGACTATGGACATACCAATCCCCAGTCCTTTGCCAGGGGGCTTGGTAGTAAAGAATGGGTCAAATATCTTTTTAAGATCTTCCTTTTTAATGCCGCAACCATTGTCTCTTATCTTTATCTTCACCATCTCACCTTCTAAATAGGTAGTCACCGCAACCTTTTTAGGTGCTGAATTTAACAGGGCGTCCTTTGCATTTAATAATACATTTACTAAAACCTGCTGTATGGCATTAGCTGAAACTGCAATGCTCGGCAAATCCTTTCCGTATTCTTTAACGAACTCAATTTTATTTAAGTCAAATTCGTGCGCCAGTAAGGGCAGGGTGGATTCTATGATATCATTTATTTTCGTCTTTTTTAAAACCAACCTTTCCTTTCTCGAAAACACCAAAAGTTTTGAGACTACATCTGCTACCCTCTCCAGGCCATTCTCTATCTGTGATAATGTCTTTTGTTCCTCGCTCCCCTTTTCCTTTTCCGACATCAAATTCTGCAGGAGCAGCATGGCGCCCATAAGCGGGTTATTTATCTCATGCGCCATCCCTGCCGATAATGTACCCACGGCTGCCATTTTCTCTGCCTGAACGAGCTGGTCCTGGGTTGACCTTAAATCCTCCTCTACCTTCTTCCGCTCGGCGATCTCCTTATTAAGGATCTCTATAGAGGTGCACGTCTTATTGAAGTTCTCGACCATATTGTTAAAGGCGAGTGCCAAGGTACCTATCTCGTCCTTCCGCTCAATCTCTACCTTAGCATTGAAATCACCCTTGCCGATCCTGATGGTCCCCTGTATAAGTCTTCTTATTGGTTTTAGAATGGAATGGGATATGAAGAAGCTTATGGTTAAACCTATGATAAACAAAATAATTACTATGCTTAATGTAGCGGCTTTAAGCCTTCGTGCAACAGTAATGCTATCTGTTATGTCTATTAAAGTTAATACTGCTCCTGCATGCCGGCCCCCAGCATCTATTATTTCAAAACCACCATATGCAAAGGTTTTATTCTCGCTTTGTATTTGCTGTAGAAAGGTTTCTCCTTCTTCTATGCGATCTACATTCTCTTCCACAAAAAACTCTGCCGCTGCTTTTATTTTCCCTTCTACTGTATCAGCAATAAGAACATGCCCCGCCAGATCATCCCAGCTATCCTTTAACCCTGCTGCCTGTCTGGTTGACCTCCATTCCTCTCTATCTAAATACTCTTTATCGCCAAAAAGCGCAAATTCATTGTTGGTATCGCCTTTTAAGACCTCTAAGAGGTGATGAATCTCTTCTCCAAATTCTACGTATCCTATTAACTCACCGCCATTATAATACGGCGCGACTACCCTCAAGGCAAAAGCGGTCTGCCCAAGCTCAATCCCTGATGCCATCTTCTCTGTATCTCTTGCCCCCAAAAAAGTAAACCTTGTTATCAAATCTCCATAAATGTCTTTATTATGCAGCCTCGTAAAACAATGGCCATCAGGGAGTATAAAATAAAAGTGAGTGATGCCGTATTTACTCTTAAGGTTCTGGAACAATGGCTGTCCATATTCGTACAGTTTCTCTCTATTCTTTTCTAAGTACACATCTTTGAAGGCCTGGTCTTGAATAAAGACCTCTAAACCAGAAGACAGGATCTTTGTATCGCGTTCTTCAAGGGCTAGAAAAAACTTTCTCATCTTATTAATTTCATTAAGTGCGTCACTTTCAATAATCTTGCTTTGGTGGTATAACGCAACTCCTCCCGCAACCCCTACCAACAAAGTAACGCTTGCAAAACCTGAGATCAATCTCTGGCTTATTTTCATTTCACAACCTTCTTTATGAGCATCAGGCCAAATTTCCCTGCCCCGAGTGGAGTCGAGGGGTTTGGGGTTAACCGTTCCGAGTGGCGTCCCCAAGCGGATGTGTTCAATTCTGGCGGGTTCTCTTCACACAAAACTGATTTCTGCTCTTCTACCCAAAGCGGCAGAAATCTTCTTCAGAGTAATTAAAGATATGTTTTCTTTCCCTTTCTCTATGCGGGATAGTAACTGCTGAGAAATTCCTGCCTTCTCTGCCAGTGCCTGTTGAGACAAGCCTTCCTCTTTTCTGACCTTTCTTATCTCTTTGCCGATTACCTCGCATGCGGGATCTTTAGGTTTTACTTCTCTCTCGCGCGCGATCTGGATGCCTTTTTTGCGATATCTGTCCAGTAATCTTTCATATATAGCCTGCCAAAACACTATACGCGGATTGCCCCATTTATCCTGCGCCATCTTTCTCTTTATCCTTTGCCAATTCTTGCAGAATAAGATAGGGTCCATATAATCTTTGAAAACCTCTCGAGGCTCGGCTTTCCGGGCCAAAAGCAAAGACGCCATTAAGACAAACCTCTCGCTCTCAGGATGTCTTAGGATTTTCCTGGCTTCGGAGATATTTACTTTTCTATCCCACAGCCAATCTCTTTTCATATTTCCCCTAACTGGCTCTCGATAATTCTATCGATCTCCTTTTTAAAATGCGCTTCTATCTTTTTATAATCTATCTCCTTATCCGTGTCCAATGTCAAAACCCCATCCATCATGGCCATCCCGTCATAAGTTCTAAACCATCTTATAAGACCTTCTATCATTACATTATTGCCATATTTCTCTATAAATTTGGACAGGCTCATAAATGTATGGGATAAAAAATAAAGATCATAAAAATCCTTTGCCTCTATCCTGCCTCCAAGGGTCTCTTTCCGGCCAACAGCATCTACGCCGGATATTGCGCCGCATACTGCATAAAGTTTCCTTAAGTATATATCTTCTAAAGATAAAACCCTTATGCCTTCTACTGTTTTTGTGGGTTTTTTAAGATCGAGCGTATCTTCTACAAAATCTATCTTCAGGGTATCCTTTGGGCTAAAATGAACGTCGTAAATTAAATTCTTTGCGGTCTTATCCTCAAGGTTCTGCCCTGTAAGCTTTATCTTCCTGGAAAGCGTCTTTTCTAAATATTCAACGATCTCTTTGACGCGCATAGGCCTAAAGTTAGAAGTAAAAAAATCCAGGTCCACAGATAATCGATGCTGGAAATAAAATAAAGATAGGGCCGTCCCTCCTGCTAGATAAAATTCATCAATCCTGCCTGCGAGCTTCTCCAATACCTTATCCTGATACTTTCTAATCGCTTTTCCCTTCATACAGCTAAATTATACACTATATAAGTTGTATTATCAAATTAATTACATATTATAAGTTGTAAAATATGCATCGAATTTCTGCTTCGCAAAGCACGTAAGTTGCTTGGCGAAGCAGAATTGCGTGCCAGATGGGACACCAGACGAGTTTCACAAGAGCCTACAATTCAACTAAATAAAACCAAGTATGAGACTTAACATATCGGTTGGTTTTATTTATCCTGAGGAGTCCACTATTGTTTCAGTGGAGGACGACGAAGGATCTCTATACAAAAGGAGACCCTTCGCTTCGCTCAGGGTAAATGTGCTTTATATGTTAAAAAGCATTCTTGGGCACATTTAGTTATAGCATTCTATCGAAGAAGGCGATCCCGACTTGAGGTATCCCTTGACCTGCCCTTTCCTCCTACTTAACGGTATTTGGAGAAATGCGAACGGTTTTGCCGTTTTTCCATACGGCAAGCGGACGGCCTGTTTTTTTATGCCGTTCTACAACGTCCCGCACCGCTTTCTTTAGCGCCGCTTCAGCTTTATCTTGTAAAGACATTCTCTTCTTCATCTGTTACCCCGCAACTCTTTGGATTATTTTGAACAATTTTTCATTAATCACTTCCCTATGGCCATTTCGTTTTTTTGCTATTAATAAAGGCTTTGCCTTAGAATTATCAAACAACATCCAAGAATCAAACAACGACTCATACAATTTGAAAAAATTATTAATGCCACGGATGAAACGGCGTCGAACATCTTCGGCAGGCACATTATGCCCGCCCTCCGTAACTCTATCTTTAATACGGGCAATTGCCAATTCCGGACTGGGAATCCACAGAAAAAAAAGATGCAGCGCATAACCTTTCGCCTTTAACGTGGAAAGCAAACTCACATAGGATTTGCCGGATAGCGTTGTTTCAAAGGCAAAATCAACATCACGTCTAGCAAACTCGTGGATTTGCTGCAGGACGAGCTTTCCGGCTTTAATGGCTGCGCTGCGAGGTTCGAATGGCGCTAACCCCTGTGCAATTAGATCGGCGTTCACAAAGTTCGGACACTTAACATAATCGGGCAAAAACATCTTTGCAAATGTCGTTTTACCCGATCCATTCGGCCCAGCAATTATATAAACATTCTTCGTCATTTTACCTTTTATTTTAAGATGTCGATTTTATTTTATTATGCTCCTCCAGTCTTCCATTAAGATCTTGTGTGATACCGATATAGTAACGTGAAAGGTCTCTCTGGCTTGTCAGAATATAAACTGTGTACATTGGTTATTAGCCAATTCCTGCGAAGCCAAGCACGAAAGTTGCTTGGCGAAGCAGAATGGCGTCCCCAAGCGGATTTGAACCGCTGTCGTCAGATCGAAAATCTGATGTCCTAGACCAGGCTAGACGATGGGGACGTGTCGCAA
>CAYZNX010000068.1:0-6632 GCA_964479825.1 uncultured Planctomycetia bacterium
GTTCGTCTGGCTTCACGACCTTATGGTATGCCAACTTAAGGTCCTTTAATGCAGGTAAATATGAAGTAGGGCTTGAATAGGCAAGCGGCCCGAGCCGGTTTGCCATCCAGATCAGATGGTCCTTTGCGCCGACCGTACATCCGCAAGATTCACATAACACCAATTCCTTCTCAACAGATTCAACAGCCTCGCTCCTATCAAACAAGGCCAGGTCAAATTTTTTTGACAGCTTTACGCCTTCCTGTGTAATGCATGCAGCCTGACACTGCCCGCAAAATATGCAGCTATCATAATGTAAATCCAGTCTCCTTACAGGAGGATCAGCATCAATAACATCTGTTGTCTTTATGCATCCTGCCGGACAAACCTGGAAACAGGCATTACACCCGACGCACTGGCCTTCATGATACTCTGGCTTGCCTCTGAAACGTTTCTCAGGCTCATGAGGCTCAAAAGGAAAACCTGAGGTATATGGCCCTTTTATCAGTGCCGTTATTGCTTCAACGAGCTCTCGTAATTTTGGATACTTCATATACCCTTCTTAACTTCACATTTTCTGCAATGCTTATTTTGTGAAGTTAGGCTTTGTTTTCGTCACACTGAAGTGTAACCTACAAAGATGCCGCACTTAATTTCCGTCTTCACGGTATTGATCTACGACGCTCTTTTCCCAGAGTCTTACGCCTGATTTATGCGCGCCTTTAGCAAGGGCATGTGCAGATACTGGAGATGTTAGAATTAAAAAAACTATGCAAAGAAGCGCCTTTATTCCTGCCGCTACAAAACCATGTATCAGAAAAACGCCAAATAAGATACTGCAAGTACCTAATGTTATGCACTTTGTAGATGCCTGAAGACGGTTGTATACATCCGGGAGCCTGACAAGGCCAAGGCACCCAACAAAGTCAAAAAAAAGTCCAATAGATATAAATACTAATCCGACTATCTCAATCATCAAAAGACCTTCCTTCCAAAAACTTTGCCAGCGCAAGGGTAGCTATAAAACTCTGCAAGGCCCAGGCTATGGCTATGTCAATATACCAGCTTCTGCCGGTAGATATGCCCATAATAGCACAAAAACCCACGATTAAAACACCTAACATATCAAGCGTAACAGCCCTATCTGCGGCAGTAGGCCCTTTCATAATGCGATACAGACATAATATGCATGATAAAAGTAAGATAAAAAATGCCCGTTTCAAAAATCCCATGAATGGCAAATCCAAATAGAAAAGTATTGGAAAAGGCCTGAATAATATAATGACTATAACTACAATGAGTCCAATGCCGCCTGTAATATAACTACCTCTTTTTGTTTCCATTATTCAAATATCCTTTTAAGTATCTTCTCAAACTTCTCTACTATAGTCTTCGTTGCATTATCAATATCCCTGTGCCTCACCTCTATCCAATGAACATATAAAAACCCATTCTCTTTATCTATGTCAACAGTCAATGTGCCAGGCGTCAATGTTATTGAATTTGCTAAAAATGTAAGCGCTGTGTCTGAGGTAAGCTGTGTCCTGACCTTTACTATGCCAGGATGTATAGGTAAATCCGTATGTAAAACCCTGTATGCCACATCAATATTTGCCTTAATACATTCCCACATAAAGACCGGCACATAATACAAAAACCATAGATAACGATTAGCGTGTGCAAAAAGATGGGCCCTTCTTACAAAAAGGTCCCCTGTCATAAAGGCAACAAAACCCGACACAAAAATCCCGATAATTATATGCTGCCAGTCAGGAACCCAGCTCAAGAGAACCCACACAATAAACCCTAATAAGAACAATAAAATCTTACTTTTCATGCTAATGGGTGAGTTAACAAGAGCATCCTTACAATCATCAGGAACCCAGCCTTTAGGCTGTTAGAGCTTAACTTCACAAAATCTGCATTGCAGAAAATGTGAAGTTAGCAATGAAACCCTAAAGGCCGCTGAAAACAATACTTGCATAATCCTTGCCTGAGATCACTGCATCCCTTGCCAACCTCAGGACATCACTATACGCATTAGGCATCAAGAGGACCCCTCCTAATAGACAAAGTATAGCCAATAGAATCATGGAGAGCTTCATAAAAATCGGGACCTCTTTTATATTGCTGAGCTGCTCTTTCAATTCTCCAAAAAAGGCATATCTCTGAACCTTCATAAAATAAGCGAGTGTCAATATGCTTACCAGGACAGCTAAGCTCGCATACGCAAAATGCCCTGTCTCTATACATGCAACTATAATAATCAATTTACTCCAAAAACCATTGAAAGGAGGTATCCCTGCAATAGACATAGAAGCGACCAGGGAGGTATTGGCTGTCACAGGCATCCTCTCCCTCAAGCCGCCCATATTCCTCAAATCCCGGCTGCCTGTGGAATACTCAACAGCCCCTGAATTCAAGAACAAAAGTGATTTAAACACAGAATGATTTAATAAATGGAAAAGGCCGCCTGTTATCCCAAGCGGAGTGCCTAAACCGAGCCCCAGCATTATATAACCAACCTGGCTTATGGAACTATAGGCAAGCAATCTCTTAAAATCCCATTGGCCCAGCGCAAGGCAGACGCCTACAACCATAGATAACGCGCCCAATGCCATCAATATAGATAAAATCTGCTGGCCTATTCCTAAAACAGAATAAAAAATCCTGACTATGGCATAAATGCCAAGAGACTTAATAAGAAGGCCTGAAAGCATTGCTGAAATCGGGGCAGGCGCAGACGGATGGGCATCAGGAAGCCATGCATGAAACGGGACAAGGGCTGATTTTAAACCAAAACCCATAAGAAATAACACGCTAACAAGTAATACAATATGCGAACTGCCTTTCTTGGCTAACTCCACAGACATATCAGCCATATTTAACGTAGAGGTAAAACTATATAAAAAGACAATGCCTAAAAGTATAAATGATGAGGCAACAGTGCCCATGACCGCGTACTTAAAAGAGGCCTCGAGCTCCTCGTGTTCTGTGCCAAAGGCAACTAATGCGTAACTTGAGATAGCGGCTATTTCCAAGAATACGTAAAGGTTAAACATATCGCCGCTTATTATCACGCCATTCATCCCGGCTATCATAAGTAGGAACAGGCAGTAAAAATTCCATTTCTCAGTATATCTCTCCATATAATCTATGGAATATATGCTTATTAAAAAAGCTACGATATTTATGGTGATAAGCATAAAAATGGTCAGACCGTCCATAACCATTGAGATGCCTATAGGCGGGGCCCAGCCGCCTACCTTATACACCACTACGCCCGTATCCTTAAAAAGAAGCGCTGAATATACTGAAATAAAAGCAAGGCAAAATGTAGCGATTGCCGACAGGATATCGGAAAAACCCTTTATCTTCTTCCCAATGAGAGAATTCAGGAATGCGCTCGCTAATGGTATGACAACGAATAATGGCAGTAAATTTAATGGCATAATATTATCCTTTTAACCTGCGAATCTTCGTAATATCAAATGTGCCGTATTTCTCATATACCCTTATGGCAATAGACGCTATAAGGGCAGTAACAGCCAAGCCAATGACTATAGCTGTCAAAACAAGCGCCTGCGGCACAGGGTCAACCATATCCATAACCCTCTGCTCTGGTGCATGTATAGGTGCGCGGCCATGCATCTTATATCCAATCAATACAAAAAACAAGTTCACGGCATACTCTGTGATAGCTATACCTATAATAATCTTAATAAGGTTTCTCTTTCTAAGGATGCAATATAACCCTATGCAGAAAAGCACAAGACAAAGAAAATAAACACTCATTGCCCGGTTCCTTTTTTAGATATCTTAAATAATACCAAAACGAAAAATATTATAAAGAGGCCTGAGCCTACTTTAAAACTTATAGCCAAATTATATAAAGGTATAAACCCCGAACTAAAAAGTTTAAAAGGTTCGCCTTTTGATAAAAAATTCAAAAAGAAATAACCGCTCCCTATGCCAAGGATGGCAATGGTTATAAAGATAACTGCGCCGAGGCCCTCAAAAAAAGAAGCAATACCCTGGTTTATCTTCCTGAAAGCAACATCCCTTCCAAAGGCAAGCATAATATGGATAAAAGAAAGTGCAACGATTACACCGCCTGCAAAGCCCCCTCCGGGGCTTATGTGGCCATGTGCAATTATATATATCCCAAATAATAATATAAGGCCCACGGTCAGGCGGGTAATAGTCTTTACAATCAATGACATTCCTTTTTCCTGATTATTCATTTATTTCTTTCTTCCAACCGTCCTCATGACAGCAAAAACTCCGATAACAGCTGTAAAAAGAATGGTTGCCTCTCCTAATGTATCATATGCGCGGTAATCAAGGACAATTGATGAAACCAGGTTTGCCGCACCTGTGTCTCTCAAGCCCTGGTTTAGGAAGGCCTGGGCTATCTTCATAATAGGTTCGCCAAATTGAGGTAAATCCTTTAAGCAGAAATACCCAAAGCCTAAAAATACAACGAGGAATAAAACTGTAATAAACGTATTAAAGAACCAACGGCCGCTGGTAGAAAACGGCAGGTCCCTCCTGATGGTGGCCCTTATCAATATGATAATGCATAATATTTCGACTACTAGCTGCGCTATTGCAAGGTCAGGGGCCTTAAGGATTAAAAAGACAAGAGACAGCCCTAAACCGACTGTTCCTACTGCAATGACCGACGACAATAGATCCTCTGTCTTCACTGCAATAAGTGCGCCAATAATCATGAATACTATAAGGACTTGTAGTTCAAACATCTATTTCCTCCTGCATAACCCTGGGGGTCACCTCACCAGTGTAAAAAGAAATGCCATCATACCCAACAAACACCACACTAAATAAGTCGGCAAAACGCCATTGTGCAAATACTGAAATACGCGTATGAAGAAAAACACAAATCTATTTCCCTGTTCGTATATATCAAAAAACTTATTTTCAGCTAAAAGATAAAGCCTCTTCAAGAATGGCAATTCTTCTATTGTCCCATAAAACTCTGTTCCCGAAAACCTCATTTCTTTTTCTACCTCTTCCCCGCCAATATAAGAAGCGCTCTCTCTTATCCCTTTCAAATTCCCAGCCAGGTAGATCAACAAACCTAAGCTGATGCCTATTAATAAAAATAAACTCGCCTTAAGAGACAGCCACTGCCCTGTAAATCTCAAACTGTCTCTCAGGGCTGGCTCTATAAAATATCTTATTGGTATAATGAATGCGAATATCCCAAAAATAATACACACTACAGCCAGGATTAGTGCAGGAAGCCACATGGTCCATGAAACCTCATCTCGTGGTTCGTGGTTCGCGGTTCGCGGTTCGTTTCTTGGTTTACCCAAGAAAATTGCATGAATGAATTTTATAAATGACGCTAGCGTCAATGCGCTTCCAAACATTGCTGCCACTATGCAAAATACCCATAAGACCCTGCCGCCTGGCTTACCGCTTTCTATCAAACCCTGATAGATCATCCACTTTGAAAAAAATCCATTAAATGGAGGTATGCCTGATATGGATAATGACGCTATAAGCGCAGAAAAAAATGTCACTGGCATTATGTTCGCTAAGCCGCCTAAGGAATCCATGTCCTGTGTCCTTGTCTTTTGCTGAACATTCCCAGCAATAAGAAAGAGGCAGCACTTGTAAATACTATTGTTCAGCATATGAAAGAGTGCCCCTGCCATACCTATTGGATTACCAGTGCCGATCCCGAGCACCATATAGCCAACCTGACTCACTGCGTGATATCCGAGAAGCCTCTTAAAATCATGCTGCACAAGCGCCATCATTACTGCGGCCAGGATAGTTACTGACCCAACTACCATAAGGAGGCTAAAGGCGAAGCCGCTCAATATAAATACATCCAATACGAGCCTTGCCAGCAGATATATACCGAGCAATTTATCGAGACTGGCAGGCAAGAATGCAGTCACAGGAATAGGTGCAGTCTTTGCCGTATCAGGTATCCATGTATGGAAAGGCATTGCCCCTGCCTTTGCAAAGGCGCCTATGGCTATCAAGAAAAAGGCCCAAAAGGACTGTGGAATATCAATTGCTATCTTTATACTGCTTATATTCACCTCCTTTGTGATAAGCCATATTATAGAAAAACCCAATATCATAAGGCTGTCTGAGCCGCCAATAATTATAAAACTTTTTTTGCCTGCATCAGCTGCGGCAGGGCCGCCTATATTAATAAGCATATAAAGAGTTAGGCCTAAAAAGCCCCATGCTACCAAGAAAACTACTATATTATTTGAGACTGCAGCCAGTATAGAACAACCTATGCTCAATATTACGTAGGCATAGTATGAACGGAATTCCTTTGAATCCGACATAAAACGCAGGGAATACAACACTACGATGGCGCCAAAAAAACCTGTTGCAAGGACTATAAACCTTGAAAGCCCATCTACAAATAAAAAATCTCCAAGGATAGGAGATTGAGTAAAGATCTTTATAGATGCCAGGAATAAGTAGAAGGAGGTTAATAGAGAGAACATCTCTATAACCCTCCTAAATTTTTTTGGTATGAAAAAGATAAAACAACCGACAAATATTGAAATCAGTATAGGTGATAATAATGTATTCATCTCTTCATGCTGGCAGTCTTTTCCTGTGAAAGGCGTATCAAATCCTGGCCATCCATTATC
>CAYZNX010000069.1:0-6412 GCA_964479825.1 uncultured Planctomycetia bacterium
ATATTGATCGATATCAATAAAATCCCTGTCAGTGCCATTCCAAATCGCAGATTATTTGCCTGCGATAAGTAAGTCATGATGTCTATTATGAAGTCAATCGATTGAGTACGCAGGGATAGCGCAACAAGTATCGCACCAAGTATACAAAAGATTATCGTATATATAAAAATGGCTACTATGTTAAGTATTTTCATGCCTCACCTCCATAAAAGCAGCTTACCTAATCTATTCACCTGCACCCATGTTTTCAACATAGTCAGTCGTAAAATCTCCCCTGATAAATAGCATATCATTCATAACGTACTTATGAAAAGGTATAGTTGTTTTTATAGGCTCTATTAAAAATTCATCTAAGGATCTTTTCATTATGCTCGTTGCCTCTTCTCTATTTTTCCCATAGGAAATAACCTTTGCTATCATGGAGTCATAGTAAGTGGGCATGGTGTATCCTGAATAGGCATGCGTGTCTACCCTGACACCCGGCCCTCCTGGCGGGATAAAAATATCTATCTTTCCCGGATTCGGCATAAAATCCTTTTCTGTATTTTCGGCGTTTATTCTGCATTCAATGGCAGCGCCTTTAATATTTATTGAATCCTGCTTGTATGAGAGCCTCATACCGGAAGAAACCTTTATCTGCTCCTTTACCAGGTCAATCCCTGTTACCATCTCGGTTACAGGGTGTTCTACCTGGATCCTTGCATTGACTTCCAGAAAATAGAAATTTCCATACCTATCGAGTAAAAATTCAACCGTCCCTGCATTGATATAGTTACATACCTTGGCTGCCCTGATAGCCATCTCTCCAATCTTCTTCCGCAGCTTAGAATCTATTGCAGGGGACGGAGATTCCTCTATTAACTTTTGATGCCTTCTCTGGATTGTGCAGTCTCTCTCTCCAAGATGGATTATGTGGCCGTATCTATCTGCCAGTATCTGGACCTCTATGTGCCTCGGCCTTTCTATGTACTTCTCAATATATACAGCAGAATTTCCAAAGGCGGATTCCGCCTCCTGCTGTGCTGTCATAAATGAACTGACAAGGCGCACGTCATTATGGCATACCCTCATTCCTCTGCCGCCGCCGCCAGCCGAGGCCTTAATAATTACAGGATATCTCAGTCTTTTGGCAATCTTTATTGCGTCTTCCTTTGTCTTGATAATATCCTGGCTACCTGGTATAACAGGTATACCGACCTTCTGCATAGTCTGGCGGGCAGTCATCTTGTCGCCTAAGAGTCTCATGTTCTCCGGGGTAGGCCCGATAAAGGCAATGTCGCAGGATTCGCATATCTCAGCAAAGTGCGCATTCTCTGCTTGAAATCCATATCCAGGATGTATCGCATCTACATCTGTTATCTCGGCAGCGCTGATTATGGCTGGTATATTGAGATAGCTTTCAGAGGGGTGGCTGGAACCTATGCAGATTGCCTCATCTGCCATCCTCGGGTGCAATGATTCAGCGTCAGCTTCAGAATAAACAGCAACAGTCTTTATGCCCATTTCCTTGCAGGCCCGTATTACTCTTATAGCTATCTCACCGCGATTTGCTATTAGAATTTTAGAGAACATACCTTAAGAAGGTTCTATCATGAACAAGGCCTGCCCATATTCAACAGGATTGGCATTCTCCACAAGGACCTCTACTATTTTACCCCTTACCTCTGATTTTATTTCATTCATTAGCTTCATTGCTTCAATGATGCATACGACCTGATCGGCATCAACCATTTGCCCTATCTCCGCGTATGGTTTTGCCTCAGGAGAAGATGCCCTGTAGAACGTGCCGACCATCGGCGCCTTTATCGGAACAAGTTTTTTCTCTAGCCTTTCCTCTTTTTTTGCGGCATCTATCTCATCTTGTTTAATTGTCTGGATAATTTGCTGTGCACCCTGTCCCTCTGTTATTGCTTCATATTTTCCCGAGGGCGATTTCTTTAGTCTTATCTTTGTGCCTTCGCGTTCGATTTCCAATTCTACAAGATTGTTTTCATTCATAAGGTTGATAAATTCCTTGATTTCTTTTAAGTTCATGGTTTGCTCCTTGTCAACTAAACCTAAAAACCGAAAGACGTAAAAACAAAATGTTTTTCTGTTTTTAAGTTTTTTCGTTTTTAAGTATTACTTTTATGCCCGCTCTACATACCCCCCTGTCCGCGTATCAATCCGTACGGTGTCGCCTTCGTTTACAAATAGCGGCACTTGTATGCCTATGCCGGTTTCTGTCTTCGCAGGCTTTGTCCCTGCCCTGGATGTATCGCCTCTAACCCCAGGTTCTGTAGAGACTATTTTCATATCTATAAATATCGGAGGTTCAAGTGTTATAATCTTATTTTTGTACACTAATGCCGTTACCTCAAGGTCTTCCTTAAGATAGGGTATCATATCTCCTATTTGATCGCGCTGGAGACTTATCTGATCATACGTATCACGGTCCATGAATTCATACGTATCTTTGGATGAGTATAGATACTGTATAGTCTTCTTTTCTATATAGATGATTTCCAATTTATCATTTGGCCGGAATGTTCTATCCACAATGGTCCCCAGTTTTATATTCTTCAATTTTGTGCGGACAAAGGCGCCGCCCTTTCCAGGTTTTACATGTTCAGAGTCTATTACAAAATAAACCTCTCCATCTACCTCGATACCCATGCCTTTCTTGACCTGATTGATCGCTATCTTCATGATTGGTTTAGCATGAATCTGTGAGCACTTCGCAGCTATCCCCGGTTACAATCACAACGTCTTCGATCCTAACCCCTCCCCATTTAGGGATATAAATCCCAGGCTCAATAGTCATCATCATATCTTTTTGCAACATCTCATTGCTGTTCTTGGAGATACATGGCCTTTCATGCGCCTCAAGGCCTATCCCATGTCCCAGACCATGTATGAAATATTTCCCAAGGCCTTTTTCTGTAATGTATCTACGTGCTATGTAATCTATATATCTGGCAGGAACCCCGGGTTTTATATGTTCAATGGCTTTTTTTTGAGCGCTTAATACCACGTTATATATTCGGAGATACTTGTCGTGGTCAATTCTACCCAAGAAGGCAGTCCTTGTCAAGTCGGAATTATACCCGTAATTTATTATGCCCAAATCGATTATGACCATCTCTCCCTGCCTGATAGCCTTAGTAGTGCACGAGGCATGCGGCATAGCAGCATTTCTGCCAGAGGCCACGATAATTTCAAAGTCCGCACCTTTCAAGCCATTTTTTATCATATATAATTCAATTCTATTTTTTACCTTGGCCTCGCTGGTGTATGCCTTAAGCGAGTTTATTCCATATCTCATTGTTTCGCAGCCATATTTACACGCAACCCTGATACATCTTGCTTCATTATTGTCCTTAACCATCCTGAGAGATTCTATAAGTTCTTTGACAGGCACAAGCCTCTTATTTATCAACCCCTTCTTTAAATCTGTATATTCTGAATACGAGAAACTATTAGATTCAAACCCAATCCGGCCTGCACCTTTCCTTTTTATGAGAGACCCTATGCAGGCATTTATCTCACTCCATTTTGCAATCACGAGCTGGCAATTTTTTGCCGTCCTGGCGTACTCCTCCTTGTATCTACTGTCAGTGATAAGGAATGATCTGCTGCCAGACAGAAATAGAACTGCGTCTTCCCCTTTTGTCCCAGTAAGATATGATAGATTCTGTTTTTTTTTGACCAGGAAGGCATCCAGGGATTTCGTTTCAAGTAATTTTTTTAATTTATCTTGCCGAAGCAGGTAATTCATTGTAACCTGTGAGTTAACTTCACATTTTCTGCAATGCTTATTTTGTGAAGTTAGCAAGTTTTATTGCCGCGTCAAGGCCATAAACGTAGCTATCAATTCCAAAACCTGATATCTGCCCCTTTGCTGCTGGCGCAACCAAAGAATCATGCCTGAAATCCTCCCTGGAATATATATTTGAGATATGGACCTCCACCGCTGGTATCCCCGTGGCAAGGATTGCATCGCGTATGGCGACGCTCGTATGGGTATATGCAGCAGGATTTATAACCAGGGACGAGTATTTATCCTTTGCCCTGCCTATTTTATCTACTATCTCTCCTTCGTGATTTGATTGAAATATATCAAGCCTGACATTTCTCTTTTTAGCAATCTCCCGAAGTCTCTTATTAATCTCGTCTATAGTTACCTTGCCATATATGTCTGGTTCTCTTTTGCCAAGCAG
Source organism: uncultured Planctomycetia bacterium (assembly GCA_964479825.1). Lineage (GTDB taxonomy): Bacteria > Omnitrophota > Gorgyraeia > Gorgyraeales > Gorgyraeaceae > CAYZNX01. The sequence continues at coordinate 4,200 of CAYZNX010000069.1, forward strand.
ATTTAGGTTTGGCCCATGAATTACTAGAATCTTTTTCATCATAGACTCCCTTCTTATGATATTGCAGGAACAGCCTGAAGGCTGGGTTCCTGAGGCCGGGAATTCACCCTTCAGGGTTTTATTGCGCTGACGATGAAAGCCCTTGACATTTTGATGTCAAGGGCTCCTCAGGATGAGGAGCCGCACAGGCGAAAAAACTCCCCGACTGCTCACTTATTTATACCTCTGCCTCTTCTATTAACATGACAGGTATGCCGTCTCTAATAGGGTATTTTCGCATGCACTGTGTACAGCATATCTTGTTATCCTTTAATTCTACTCCCCCCTTGCAGGCAGGGCAGGCCAATACCTCCAATAGCTCTTTGTCTATCATCCATCCTCCTTAAATTGCATTTTTACGGGGTGGGTTAAATGCAGGATGCCCCCTACTATGCTGTAGAGAATAATCATGCCAAGCCATAGAAGGGAAATAGCAAACGCCTTTTCAACGCCAATATCGCCTTTCAAAAAATATACAAATGCGCCTTCGCGCACCCCTAACCCATTAAGCGAAGGCAGCATACTCAGTGTCCATACAATAGGTATAATCAAAAACAGTTTTAGTAAAGGCAGATACCCTCCTATGCACAGTATATAAAAATAAATGCTTACAATGGCACAGCCCTGCATAAAAAGAGATAATAAAATTATATATATAATAAACATCGGCTTGGTTCTGTAGGAATTGACTGCGCTGTAGAGCCTGTATATTCGGTCCTTTGCCATATTGATGACGCCGCCACCAGGCGTTATCGCGCTATCCTTGCGGACTGCCTTTTTTTTGAAAATAAAAATAAATATGGCAGAGGCGCAGACTGCAAATACAACACAGACAGCATATATCATATGATGACTTAAATCCTTCCACATAAAGATCAAACCAATTATGGCAATTAACATAGTAGCCGCGAGGCCAAACAATCTATCAGATAAGACTGCCGCATACGCGGCCACCTTATTATTGGTGCTCTTGGCAGCATAATAGGCCTTTACAATATCCCCTCCGATCGCAGTAGGCAGGAAATTATTGAAAAAAAAACCAATAAATGTCAGATATATAGAATCCTTCATGCGCAAGGATAGTTTTTGCCCTGACATAAGGAGCTGCAGCCTATGGGACAACGGGATAGTAAGAGATGCGCTCATTGCCAAGGCCACAATAAAATATCGCTTGTTAGAATTTTTCAGGATTGTGATTATGCCTCCTATATCATCCTGCACGATCCATATAAGCAAGACAAGCAACCCAAAGCTAATAATAGACCTTACTATAACTGCTATCCTATTCTTATTCATTTAATCACCAGTCCCGCATAACCTACAACAGAGGTGTAATCACCTGTTATATCTCCGCTTGTCTGATATTTCACAAGCCCGGCTTTATTAGCGCCTAAGTCTTTGCACGCGCTTATAAGGACGCATGCAGGCGCAAGGCCGCACATAGATATTTCCTTTTCATGCACTACCTGGTACAGTCTGTCATCATCTAAATTTAGTATGGCATCTATGACAAGCTGGTCTTTCTGGTCCGCGATTTCTTTAGGTTCATAGTGCGTCAGGTCAGTGCTCGCTATAAAGAGGGCTGTCCTTCCTACTTTCGCAAAGCCCTGCGCTATGTCCCTTCCAAGCTGTTTGTAGTCTTTCAGGTCAGCGTTGGAAATAATTAGAGGGACTATCTTTATATCCTTCCGAAGGTACTGCAGAAACGGCACCTCAACTTCTATAGAATGTTCATATAAATGGCCTGCGGCGTCTTCTTTTATCATATTGCATTCTCTCAAAATAGAATCAGCGATCTCAGCATCTATCTTAACCTCGCCTAAAGGCGTAAGCCAGGTTCCTTTGCTCATTATGCTGAATGGTTCCCCTCTGCCAGTGTGGTTGGTCCCTAGGATAATAGCTGTTTTTTTAATTTCTACTTTAGAGATCGTCATGCCTGCAACATATCCGGAATATATATATCCAGCATGGGGCATTATGACGCCTTTTGCCTCTTGCCTATCAGAAGAGGCATCGATTAACTTGGAAAGCATCTTGTTGAGACTGGCCTCTGTCTGAGGATAAAATTGCCCTGCTACAGCCGGTTTTCTTATCATATCTTTCTATTTTTTGCGTAACAGGTGAGTTAACTTCACATTTTCTGCAATGCTTATTTTGTGAAGTTAAGCTCTGAC
>CAYZNX010000070.1:0-6283 GCA_964479825.1 uncultured Planctomycetia bacterium
CCACAGAGAACACAGAGAATTTATTGGGTTTTTCTTTAAAAACTCTTTCTCTGTGGCCTCGGTGGTTTAAAAGGAAATTCCTATAGTATATATTTAAGCTATATAACAATGATTAAGTATATATAAAAAATGGGGGCGGTGAAAAGGATGCTGTCAATCAGGTCCAACATCCCTCCCAGCCCTGGAAGAAACGGGCTTGAATCTTTTACTTTATAATCACGCTTTATAAGGCTTTCTGCCAGGTCTCCTAATTGTGCAAAAATGCCAAGCAAGATCCCACCTATCAATATGACGCTGAACGACATCCAACCTAGATATAACTTGCTTATTATAGCAAACAGTATGCTGAATAGAAATCCACCAATAGCACCCTCTACGGATTTGTTCGGACTTATCCTTGGTATAAGGCTGTGCCTGCCAAGCCTTGAACCTACTAAATAAGCGCCTATATCTCCTGCCTTCGTTACCAAGAGTAAATAACCAACCAGGTTACGCCCATCTTCTAAAATCCTGATCTTCACCAAAAATGTAAAAAACCAGCCAACATAAAAAATGCCAAATAAGGTTAGGGCAATCAATGTTACTGCATTCTGACTTTCCCTTCTTGTAAACTGCATTAGAAAAAGCGCTATCAATACAATAATAAAAAATAAAGCCTCCCATAGCCCCCCAGTAGGCCTATAAAAATAGGTAATATATGGAAGGAGTATGCTTGAAAATATACCCAATAAAACAAAACTTCTGGGGAACCCGCTCTTTGAGTTTAGCTGAAAAAATTCGTAAATCCCCATGCCTATAAATATAGATGCGACGACGCTAAATGCCCATATGGGTAATAGGAATATTGTAACGATTGTAATGGATATTAAGATTATTGAAGTTATTGTGCGCTTTAGCATGGCATTAGCTACCCTCCAAACCTTCTCTCCCGCCTCCTATACTCCTCTATGGCTCTTGTTAAATCCTGTTCTCGGAAATCAGGCCACAATTTATCCGTCACATATATCTCAGAGTAAGAGATCTGCCATAACAAGAAATTTGAAATCCTCATCTCTCCGCTTGTCCTTATTAAAAGGTCAGGGTCAGGGCAGTCCCTCGTATAAAGATATTTAGAAAAAAACTCCTCATCGATAGAAGAGGTGTTGAGTCTTCCTGCTTTTACTTCTTCCGATATCTCTTTTACAGCACGAAGGATTTCCTGTCTTCCGCCATAGCTCAAGGCAATATTTAAAACCAAAGAATTGTTTTTAGATGTTTCTCTCTCTAACCTTTCTATGCTATGTCTAAGACGTGGGGTGAGTCTATCTCTGTCGCCTATCATGCATAACCTTACATTATTCTCTTCTAAAAGCTTCCTTTCTTTTTCTAAAAATCTCTCTAATAAGACAAAGAGTGAATCTATCTCACGTCTTGGGCGATGCCAATTCTCCCAAGAAAAGGCATAGAGCGTCAAGTATCTTACGCCGAAATCAATGCAGGCCTTTACTATATTCTTTACGGTCTCCACGCCTTTTCTGTGGCCCATTATCTTTGGAAGGCCTCTCTTTCTGGCCCAACGGCCATTGCCATCCATTATTATTGCTATATGAGCAGGTATGTTCATAAAGTTCTATAAAAAAACGCGAATGCGTGTTTTCTAAAACCACAATCGCGTCTCAAATTCAGGCAGATGGGTTATAGAGTTATAGGGTTATAGGGTTACTTGAGTAGAAGGGCATTTAACCCAAGTAACTCTATAACCCAAGTAACCCTAGTAACTCATATCCTCCCTTACTTCTTATACTTCTCCAATCGTGTTTCTATCTTCTTTTTTCTCTCCTCTAACTTATCTATATCAGCCTGGATCTTCTGGATATTCTTTGGAAGAATAACTATCTCGACGCGCCTGTTTTGCCTGCGGCCCTCAGGCGTGTCATTGGAAGAAACTGGCCTGTGCTCGCCATAACCGGTTGCCGACACCCTCTTTGGCTCAATGCCCCTCTCATCCACGAGATAATGAAGCACGCTTGTAGCCCTTGCAGTTGAAAGTTCCCAGTTAGACTTCCAGCCCGAATACTTTATTGGCTCGTTATCTGTGTGTCCTTCTATGCCAATATCCCTGTCTCTCACATTCTCGTTAAGCACCTTTGCAATCTTATCTATCGCCCCAAAGGCCTCATTTTTTATTTCAGCCTTTCCAGAATCAAAAAGCACCTCTGCCAAAAATATAATAGCGAGGCCTTTCTCAGCCATCTCAAGCCTCACCTCTTTGTCGCCTATCTCCTTCTTTAACTGCTGTTCTAAAAGTTTCTTTGCGTTTTCCAGCTCATCTATCTCGTCATCCTTTTCCAGCTGCAACTTGCCCAGTTTTGCATTAAGCCCCTCTATCTCGGAATTAAGCTGTTCTATCCTTTCTAAATCGCTGCGCCGTCCTTTTTGAAACGTTATAGAACAGCCGGAGATTGCCAAGGTTAATATAATTACGAATAAACTGCAATAGAATGGCCGCATCCTGGACATCATGCACCTCCTAGGTTAACGTAAAAACTGAAAGACGGAAAAACTGAAAAACATAATTATTTTACATGCTTTGAATCGTTTCTTACCTTGGAACTAAAAGCCTTCAATTGTCTTCCAAGACTATCTCAAATGATTGAAAATCTTATTTTGAATTATATCAACGAAAAACTTATAAGTCAACATTTAAAAAAATTAGTGCTTTACTTAAATAAACTATTGCCAATAATAAATGAAGCAAAGACGATTGAAACCATTGACATCAACTTTATTAAGATATTAAGCGATGGGCCTGATGTATCTTTAAAAGGGTCACCTACTGTGTCGCCAACTACTGCTGCCTTATGGCTGGAAGACCCCTTTCCTCCCTCTTTGCCTGCTTCAATATATTTTTTGGCGTTATCCCATGCGCCTCCTGAATTGGCCATCATTATTGCAAGAACAAAACCTGATATAAGCGCGCCAACCAAAAGGCCTACCCCAGCCTCTACGCCCATCAAAAGCCCTACGATAATCGGGGCCAGTATTGCTAAAAGCGAAGGCAAAACCATCTCTTTCTGCGCGGCCTTTGTAGCAATACCAACGCATCTTGCATAATCAGGTCTTTCCCTTCCTTCCATTAACCCTCTTATCTCGCAAAATTGGCGCCTGACCTCGATTACAATGCTTGAAGCAGCCCTGCCAACCGCGCTCATGGTAAGAGAGCAAAAAGCAAAAGGGAGCATGCCGCCTATAAAAAGACCTGCCAAAAGCCTGGGATTCATTAAATCCGTATCCAAAGACTTCCCTAATAAATGAACCTCTTGTCTGTAAGCAGCTATTAGCGCCAACGCTGAAAGCGCTGCAGAGCCTATTGCAAAACCCTTGCCAGTAGCTGCAGTAGTATTTCCCAGAGTGTCCAAGGCATCGGTCCGGCTGCGTACATCCGGGGGTTGATGGGTCATCTCTGCATTGCCTCCGGCATTGTCTGCAACAGGGCCATAGGCATCTGTTGCCAATGTAATTCCGAGCGTAGAAAGCATGCCAACAGCTGATATGCCTACACCGTAGAGCCCTAAATTAAAATCCCTGGCCCCTCCTGAAAAATAAAAACTGGCAAGGACAGCAGCGCTAACTACTACAACGGGGACTACAGTAGAAAGCATGCCTACGGAAAGCCCGCTTATAATAACAGTGGCAGGCCCGGTAACTGCTGACTTTGCAATTGAGCGCGTAGGGGGATATTTATTAGAAGTGAAATATTCTGTGGAAATGCCCATTATGATGCCGGCCACTAATCCTGACAAAACAGCCCAGTATACTCCTGTAAATTCCTGACCAAGGACAAATCTTATTACGAAATACGAACTTATTGCAATCAAGATAGCGCTTGTGAAAACACCTTTTCTTAGCGCTAGGAGCAGCTCATCCTGCTCAGCCTTTTCTCCGGAACGCACAAAAAAAGTTCCTACCATGCTCGCGATAACTCCAACAGCCGCCATCACAAGAGGAATTGTAATGCCTTGTAAACTCTTTCCATAATGAATAAATGCCGCTGAGCCCAGTGCCATCGTAGCAACAATAGAGCCAACATATGACTCATATAGGTCAGCGCCCATACCAGCGACGTCACCAACATTATCTCCCACATTATCCGCAATAACAGCAGGATTCCTCGGGTCATCCTCTGGTATGCCGGCCTCGACCTTTCCTACGAGGTCTGCGCCAACATCAGCCGCCTTTGTAAAAATACCGCCACCTACCCTCGCAAATAGGGCCATGGAGCTTGCGCCCATGCCAAAATTCAACATAGTGCTTGTAATGTTCTGAATCCGCACAGCCTCTTCTATGCCGCGATAATACCAGCTCAAGAAATAATACCATATACTTAGGTCTAAAAGTCCAAGCCCTACAACCATAAACCCCATAACTGCACCGCTTGAAAACGCAATGCGCAGGGCGCCATTCAGGCTGGTTCTGGCTGCGTTTGCTGTCCTCGCGCTCGAACGAGTGGCAACGCTCATGCCAATAAATCCGCAAAGGCCTGAAAATAATCCACCTGTCAAAAATGCAAAAGGGACAAATATTATAAGGTAACCTCTGAGATAAAGAAAAAAGAGTACTAAAAAAACAACTGCAAAATATAGGCCGACAAGAGAATATTGCCGCTTTATATATGCGTAGGCGCCTTCCCTGACGCATCCAGCAATCTCCCTCATCTCGCTGGTGCCCTCGTCATGCCGCAATATATTCAAGATAAGGTATATAGCAAATACTATCGCTATTAACGAGCCTATAGGTGCAAGAAATAACATCAAGTCCCCCTTCTTCGCCTGCTATCCAGGCATAACTTCACAAAACAAGCATTGCAGAATTTGTGAAATTAAGAGCGGGTCATATCCTCGTCTGAAACGCCTGCCTTCGCCTTGAGCCCACCGAGACCATGCCTATCTTTACTTTCAAAAGCCTTGAAAGGCAGGCAAGATACATCTTTGCATTCTTTGGCAAATCTCTGTATCTGGTAACTGAAGAAGTATCCTGCATCCATCCCTCACGTTCTTCATAAATAGGCCTTGAACGCCACAATATCTCGGTGTCTGCAGGAAAATCTCTGTATATCCTTCCCTTATATTTGTATCCAACGCAAACCTTGATCATTTCCATCTCATCCAGGACATCAAGTTTGGTCACTACTATCTCGCTCAGACCATTAACAATCACAGAATGACGTACTATAACAGCATCAAACCATCCGCACCGTCTTGGCCTGCCTGTAGTGGCCCCAAACTCCTTTCCCTTAAGTCTTATCTTTTCCATAAGTATTTTATCAAACTCTGTAGGAAAAGGTCCTTCCCCTACCCTTGTAGTATATGCCTTTACTACACCTATTACCTTATCAATGTCTCTCGGACCTACGCCGCTCCCAGTCAAGGCCCCGCCTGCTGTGGCGCTTGAAGAAGTAACATAGGGGTATGTCCCATGGTCAATATCAAGCAATGTCCCCTGCGCACCTTCAAACAATATCCTCTTATCTTCAGAGATTGCCTTATTTAAAACCAATGGCACATCGGCAAGATATTTTTTTATCTTCTTCCCATAATGCAGGTATTCATCGTAAATTTTTCTAAAATTAAATTCCCTGGAACCCTGTAGATTGGTCCTCAGCTTCCTGGCTAAAGAATCTTTATTCATCAGGTCAACCATGCGTATCCCGCAGCGAGCCATCTTATCCACATAACAAGGCCCAATGCCTCTTCCTGTTGTCCCTATCTTTGCCCCACGTCTTTTATCTATCATTTTATGGTAAGGAAATATCACATGCGCTGACCGGCTTACAAGAAGATTACCATCAACCTCGATGCCTCTTTTCCTGAGCATTTTTATCTCGCAGAGAAGAGCTGCAGGGTCGACAACAACCCCATTCCCTATGATACAGAGTTTTCCTTTATGCAGGATGCCAGATGGGACCAGGTGCAAGACAAATTGTCTTTCGCCGACTACCACGGTATGGCCTGCATTATTCCCGCCCTGATATCTGACAATTATGTCGGCATCCCGCGCCAAGATATCTATTATCTTGCCCTTGCCTTCATCGCCCCATTGCGCGCCTACTACGATCGTACAAGGCACTTTCGCTCCCCTTCTATCTTTCCGCAATCCTTGCCACTTAACTTCACAAAATAAGCATTGCAGAAAATGTGAAATTAGACACTGTAGGTAATACCTCAATGTAAAGTTAAGAGGCTGTGATTCTATGGTTTCATCGTAAAAATCTCTTTTGCTATGTCTGGGAATCCCGCTATAAACC
>CAYZNX010000071.1:0-6228 GCA_964479825.1 uncultured Planctomycetia bacterium
GAGGCATGAAACCCTAAAGGGTTAATTCCCTCATCCCTGATAACTCACCGATTACGAATTAGTGGGATTTTAGTTTTCTTAGATAGTCTGAAAAAAAGGCGTATAGGCTTATTAATAAAAATGATGCCAACCCTGCCACAATGATTTTCCTTTGCCCCCGACGACCTGGCTGTTTAACTCCAGGGAGGGCAGGATCTAAGACCTTTACCATTGGTTTGTTTGGGGTAACGTCTAATTCCATATTGATCTTATCAAGATTCTCTACTACAAAATTCGCAATTCTTTCTGTTAGGACAGGGTCTGTTCCCGTCACGTTTATGGCAAACGCACCTACCATTTTGCTAGTGCTTATGCTATATCGAAACCCTGGCTTTTTACCAAGATCAAACTTATCCCTGATATCCCTTGTCATACGTCTACTGTTAAGAAGAGGAACAATGGCATCCGTAGAAGAATCCGCTGAAAGGCCGGCAAGGCCTAAAAACTTTCCTAAAGAACCTTCTGAAGTCCCTCCTCCGCCTCTTGAGAGAAGCGTAACTGTTGAAATATAAGTAACAGGTTCGAACCAAGAGAAACACATCGTAAAAAACATGGAAAACACCATTACAAAAACAATCCTCTTCCACCATTTTTTGTAGATGTTGATGTAATAGAGAATGTTAAATTCGTAATCCATTAAGTTTCTCCTCACTCTTCCCCTCTCCCCTTAGGGGAGAGGGGATTTCTGGTCTTAATCCAACGCTGCAATGATGCCTATGCCGATGGCAATGCGAGAAAGCATATCTACGGTGTCTTTAAAGATATCGTATGGCGGCCTCATGTATTTAAATCTCTGCGGAACGACTATTGTGTCTCCCGGTCCAACGCTTTTAGACATCATAAATTTACTCATTGCCTCTCCATTGGCACAGAGTACATAAATGCCGCTCTTATCCCCATGTCTCGTAAGACCGCCTGCCTTGGCAATATAGTATTCTATCCCCTTGCCTCGCTCAAAAGGTATTGACATTGGATTATTAACGCTCCCCATTACAGCAACGGCTGAAGGTTGCTTTGGCACCCTGAGCATATCGCCATCCTCGAGCAAGATATCGTGCTTGGTGCCTTTCAACTGTGACACAGGCAATAGTCTTACTACCATGCGGCCGTCTATCTCAGCTGACTCGATATAATCCAACATCTGTCTTCTTGCATCTAAAGATGATGCTGTTGCGTTACTAGCCACAATCCCCAAGGTCGACCCCCTTAATATAATCGCCTGCTGTTCCTCAAGCAGGGCCTTGCTTTCTTTTTCAAGAAACCTGCTTCTCATCTTTTCCTGTATTTCTTTTATGGTTTTTCTTGTAAAAAATGTCCCTTCTAAAAATGAGTCTTTTGTAAAACCACCTGCCCGTTCAATAAGAGAACTAAGCCTTTCGCCTTCCCTGATAGAATAATTCCCTGGGAATCTTACTTCACCCTCGATTGCAACTACTCTCTTTTCTGTAAGCCTTGGCTCTGATTTTATAAGCAGGGCATCTCCTGCCCGCAATATAATATCTTTATCCAGGGATATATTGCCATAGAAAAGCCGTTCTATCGAGATTTCCCTTAACACAGGCTGTTCTCCGGGCATAATATGAAATAGCTCCGCCCCTCTTATGACCTCATCCAGCTTTAAGCCTCCGCCTTTGAATATAAGGTCTGATACCTTCATACCGGGCGTAAGTTCATACCTGCCAGGCCTATTAACAGCCCCGTCTATCTCTACAAATAAAGGCGGCTGGACCTCGGCCTCAGAATATACAAGCAATATATCCCATTCATCTAATAAAATGTCTTCATCCTGTTCCCCTGATATCACTTTATCTAAATCCACTGGTATAATCTCACGCGTCCTGTCTCTGGTAACCCTGGCTATCTCGGCCCTGTATAGACACGTGCCAGGCATAAATCCTTTTGCCATCTTTACAATATCACTGACTTTCATATTTTCTGACAATGCATAATCCCCCGGCCTCTCAACATTTCCAAGGATAGTTACAAAATCATGCTTTAATCTCACTATAGGAGAGACGATCACAATATCACCGTTTCGCATACTAATACCTTTTAACGAGAATTCTCCGACATCTGAACGGCTCAATTCTATATCCAGCATTACGCGTCTTTCATTATTCTCTATGCGCTCGACCTGCAGGCGCTGAAGGTCCCCTGTTGGGGTAACACCTCCTGCAAAATTCAATAAATCAGTCAGGACTATCTCGCTCTTTGTCTCATATATCGCAGGCCGCTTTACGTTGCCGGAAATGGCAACTACGTCGCCTATATAAGGAACAAATATAGTATCCCCTGATTGAATACTGGTATACGCTATCCTTTCTCCTTCTAAAAGAAAAGGATATAAATCTATTTTTTCTTCTTTTCCGTCTGCATGTATGACCTTAATCCTTCTCAAGGAGCCGAGCTTCGTAGGGCCTCCGGCAGCGTAGAGCGCCTGGAAAACAGTAGACTGTGAATTTATGCTGTAAATCCCAGGCTTTTTAACCTCGCCCATCAAGAATGCTTGTATGTTGCGTAATTTGCCCATTGAAACATCAACATTGAAATTAGTATAAAATTGATTAAGTCGTTCTTTAATACGGCTTTCAGCTTCATGGAATTTTAAACCCCATAGATAAAGCGGCCCTGCCTTTGGGAGCATTATTTTTCCTTCCCGGTCTACTTCCACTGGAAAGCTCTCCTGCACACTTCCCCATATACTGATAACTAATTTGTCTCCTGGGCCAATGATATAATCAGTGCCTACAGGGACAACTGGTGCTTGACTGGCGCTGGATTCTGAAGAAAATAAAGCAGAAGACGATGAAGATGGAGTAAACGCAGCCTTTAACATACTAAGAGCGGTCAGGGCCTCTCCTGTTTTTGCCATAGACTCAGATTCTTCCTGGTCCTCACGCTCTTTTTCAGGCATTATAAAGAGATCGTAACCAAATTGCCTTAGGTCTTTTGAAACCCCAAAAGGAATAGTTTTAGTAAAATTTGATTCAATAGTAGATGCCTCTTCAGTGAAATACCCCTGCAGTAATTTTCTATCTTCTATTACGTCGCCTTCTGGGAAAAAATCATATCCGTCGTATGGACAGGTTAGTTTCTGGCGAAGTTCATATTTTTTAAACCGAGCTTTATCTATCTGTGATATGGAGGTATCTTTTTCGCTGGAAGTTCCGGCGCTCTCTTTTTTCATGTCTTCCGCTTTCATGTCTTTCATCGGCATAAATAGATTAAGCAATCTCTCTCCTCTTTGGTCTATTTTATTACTAACCGGCTCTGCCGCACTAGAACCGCCTGCACTTTTTTCAGGAACCTCATACTGTACCCAGTGAGAATGGGGGCTTTCTTTTCCATGGACATAGTAAAATTCCATGCTACAGCGCGGGCAGCGAACCTTTTTAAAGATGTCGGGTTTATACCCGAGGGATTCGTCCCCCTTTTTTTGCTGCTGAGCGTCCGCGTAAGAAAATAATGTCGGCGGGAATACCGTGGTCAATAAAAAAATAGCTGACAAAAATAAATTGACGCTGAAAAGTTTTCTTAACATTTTCCCCTCCTTAAAATTTCCTCTTTACCTCCACCCCCAATATATGATTCCTTGCCTTGTTTACCGTATTATCAAGATTCTTTATGTCTTCGAATTCGTAAAAGACATCCATTTCGACATTGTGTATATTATACAACTTCAGGGCATCTATTGCACTAAATTCTATTCTGAGCTCGTTCGTTGTTTCAATGTTTGACTTTTGCAATCCTCTGCGCTGTCGGCTAAGCGTAGCGCTCATTTTGTACTCATTCGGAAAATTAAATATACCGGTTGCTGCAATCTCCTCTGAATCGCCTCCCAGGCGATGGCCAATAATGCTGCCTCTGTGCGTATAACCGGAGGTATACCTGAAATGGTCATACCAGATCCTGTCGAGTTTCGCAAATTCTATCTTACCATCAAAGCCAGGTATCTTGAAAACATCCGTAAAATATGCGCCTATTATGGAAGCAGGGTTCGTAGGCACGTTTCCTGCCTCGTCTTCCGCGCCCCACTCTGCGTAAAGCTTGGCGCCTGTCGCTATCGGCAGGAATCTGTCTATGCGCCGTATGAAAAACTGCGCGTCTCCTGAGATAATGTGATTTTCTGATTCTGTGCCGCCGCCTGCGGCGCTGAATACAAGGGAATTCGCTGCCCAGAAATTGCTAAACCCCAATTTCTTAACGCCTTTTCCGCCGAACATCATCACATGGCCAAAGCCGAATTTCAAAAAATCCCACGGCACGTAATCCACCCTCCAGCCGCTAACCCAGGCGTTGGGAATTGCTCTGTTTTTTTCAAGCCTTGAGGCAATAAACTGCGCATTGAACCGGCCTACCTTTCTAAGTATAAAAGGCAGTCTGAAAGGATATATATTATTCCATCTTATAATATCCAGGGGGAACGCATTGTCCGTAAAAAGCAATGCCCCGTGAAAGCCAGGCCCCCACCACATGGATGTTCTGCCTGCTGAAAGTTCCATGTTGAAAGCAGGATGGCTAAATCTCGCAAGGCCTTCTTCAAAATCCGTGTCTGTGTCTTTTTCGGAAAACCTCAACCCAGGAGTCAAGGACATGGCAAAAAAATTAAAAAACCTTGTCCAGAGATTGAGTTTTGCCCTGACGTTAAACCCCTCCTTTAGCTTCCAGCCTTCTTTATTTTCAAATAGCCTCGTGCTTGAATCAAGCCTTGCGTAAATCTTTTCAACAGACAGCGTAAGAGAACCGATTATAAATCTCCTAGGGCCTTCATCGCTGACACTAACCACATTAACACCTATAGTTACAAGCTCTTCCCTAAACTCATCTATCAGCATATATAAAAGCCCTTCCAGATACTCCTGTTCATCCCATTCAAAATCTAGTTCATATTCTCGCGACTTTTCGATGGCGCTCTTTATCATATAAGCCATTTTTATACGGGAGACTGGCCTTGCGCCTATATCAGCTATGTCACAAAGATTTAGTATTGCGAGTTTCTCTATGGCATCGTAGCTCCAATGTCTTACTGGCACATCTACTGATGGGTTTGCCACTGAAATAGTCGTTGAGAAAATTACAGATAAAACTAACCAAAAAACCAAAAAACCAAAAAACCAAAAGACATAATGTTTTCTTGTTTTTCTGTTTTTCTGTTTTTCTGTTTTTATGTCCCTATAAACCACTTTATCGTCTCTTCTAATCCTTGCTCCAGTCTTATCTTTGGCTGCCATTTTAAAAGCTTCTTTGCTCTGGTAATATCCGGCTGCCTTACCTTTGGGTCGTCCTTAGGCAGAGCTTTATATGCAATCTTACTCTTACTACCTGTTAGCGTTATTATTTTTTTAGCTAATTTCAAAATAGACCATTCATCAGGATTGCCTAAATTTATCGGCTCGTGGATATCTGATTGGCTTAATCTGTAAATGCCCTCTATAAGGTCAGATACATAGCAAAAACTTCTGGTCTGGCCGCCTTTACCATAAACCGTTATGGGCTCATTCCTCAATGCCTGGCTTATAAAATTCGGCATTGCCCTTCCGTCATTTTTTCTCATCCTCGTCCCATACGAATTAAATATACGTGCGATCTTCGTATCGATTTTATGGACCTTATGATACGCCATCGTGATTGCTTCGGCAAACCTTTTGGCTTCATCATACACGCCGCGCGGGCCAATGCAGTTTACATGGCCGTAATAAGTCTCTGGCTGCGGGTGCACCTTTGGATCGCCGTAAATCTCTGAAGTAGAAGCGAGTAAAAATTTAGCCCTCTTTTCTTTGGCAACGCCGAGCGCATTATGAGTCCCTAATGAACCGACCTTAAGCGTCTGGATTGGATAGTTCAGGTAATCCACGGGGCTGGCAGGAGAGGCAAAATGCAGAATAATGTCTATTTTATCTCCGATATCAATATATTTTGAAACATCATGCTTTATGAATTTGAATTCTGGGTTCTTTTCAAGATGAGAAATATTAGAAAGGCTCCCTGTTATAAGATTATCCATGCAGATAACCTTATAACCTTCCTTCAGGAAACGATCGCATAGATGCGAGCCTAAAAAGCCTGCCCCACCTGTAATTAATGCAGTTTTAGACACCCACCCTCCTTAAAATTGGATATATTACAAATAGATAGTATAATAATTATAAGAGAAATAAAATCAGAGGTCAATAGGATTGTTTTTCTGCT
>CAYZNX010000072.1:0-6207 GCA_964479825.1 uncultured Planctomycetia bacterium
TATATTATTTGACCCCTCGGGGTGTTTTTCCCTCATTACAGAGGGGTCATCCTGAGGCCGTAAGGCCGAAGGATCTCATCTCTATGAGATCCTTCGTCGCTCCGCTCCTCAGGATGAGCAGTCGCACAGACGAAAAAACTCCCCGACTGCTCATATTATTTCTTTTTGATCCATTTTAAAAGGCCGCCTGACTTAATAATCTCCTGTATAAATGGAGGAAACGGCTGCGCCTTGTATTCCCGATTTTCGGATAAATTAAAAACACTTCCTTTAACTAAATCCACTTCAAGATAATCACCATCTCTTATCTCATCAACCTCTTTTATCTCAATTATCGGCAGTCCCACATTTATTGCATTCCTATAAAAGATCCTGGCAAAACTCTCTGCTATTACGCAAGACACCTTCGCGCCTTTAATAGCAATCTGCGCATGCTCCCTGGAAGACCCGCAGCCAAAGTTCTTGCCTGCCACTATGATATCCCCTTTGGAAACCTTTTTTGAAAACTCAGCGTCTATATCCTCCATGCAATGACTGCCTAATTCGTGTTCGTCTTGCGTATTCAGAAACCTGGCAGGTATTATCTCATCTGTATTGACGTCATTTCCAAACCTCCATGCCTTGCCTTTCAACCTCATTTTACCTCGTCCGGATGGGCTATCCGGCCTTTTATTGCGCTTGCCGCAGCCACTGCAGGATTGGCAAGATAGACCTGGCTCTCAGGGTGCCCCATCCTGCCCTTGAAATTCCTATTTATAGTCGCGACTGCAACCTCGCCTTTTGCCAAAATGCCTGCATGGCCTCCAAGGCACGGCCCGCAAGTAGGCGTTGAAACAACTGCGCCTGACCTTAGAAATATATCCACAAGCCCTTCCTTCATGGCCTCGAGATAAACCTTCTGGGTTGCAGGAATAACTATTAAGCGGGTGCTTGACTTAACCTTTTTGCCTTTTAGAATTTTAGCAGCGAGCCTCAAATCTGTTATCCTCCCATTAGTGCATGAGCCAATCACTGACTGGTCTATCTTTATGTTTTTAAATTTACTGACAGGTCCTGTATTGCTCGGTAAGTGCGGCGCTGAAACCTGAGGCTCTATTTTAGAGACATCATACTCCCTGACTTCATAATATCTCGCATCTTTATCGCTCTTTAACTTCAACATTCTTTTGCGAACCGCCTCACACGAACCACGCCTGTCCGCCGAAGCCTTGGCGAAGGCGGAACCCACAGAGCGCAGGTAGCTTACCGTTATATCATCCGGCTCGATAATCCCTGATTTCCCGCCTGCCTCAATAGCCATATTGCACATGCTGAATCTGTCGTCAATACCTAACCCTTCAATTGTCTCGCCTGTGAACTCCATTGCCCTATAAATAGCGCCGTCAACGCCGATATCTCCAATAGTATGTAATATCAAATCCTTGCCGGCCACCCATTTATTTAGCCTCCCGTAATAAATAAATTTCATGCTCTCGGGCACCTTCAACCATACGCACCCGGTAATAAAGCCTGCTGCAAGGTCAGTAGAACCAATGCCCGTTGAAAAAGCACCAAGGGCACCGTATGTGCACGTATGAGAATCAGCCCCTATTATTAAGTCCCCTGGCCTTACAAGGCCTTGTTCTGGTAAAAGCGCGTGTTCAACGCCCATCCTCCCCACTTCAAAATAATTTTCTATGTTATGCCTCCTTGCGAAGACCTGCAATATCTTTGCCTGTTCAGCACTTCCCTTGTCTTTCCCCGGAGTAAAATGATCTGGCACAAGCGCTATTCTTTTTCTATCAAAAACCTTCTTGGCCCCTGCCGCCTCAAATTCCTTAATGGCAATAGGCGCTGTAACATCATTCCCAAGGGCCATGTCAATCCTGGCATAGATAAACTCCCCTGGCGCTATTGACTTCTTATCCGTGTGAGCTAATAATATCTTTTCAGTTATTGTATAAGACATAATACTTTATTAACTAAAAAACGTAAAGACTGAAAAACATAAAGACAAAATGTTTTTCTGTTTTTCAGTTTTTCTGTTTTTAAGTGGTGTAACCCGCTATACGTCCTTTACCATGGCTGTCTCCTGACAATCAGGAAACTTAACACACCTTATGCATTCTGACCAGATCTTGTGCGGCAATTCAGAATGTTCAATCTTTCTGAATCCAAATTTTTGAAAAAAATCCGGGACATATGTAAGGGCAAATACGCGCCTCACCTTAAGCCGCTTTGCATCTTCAAAGGCCGCATTGACTAACATAGAGCCGATATTCTGCCTCTCTTTAGACCTGTCCACTGCAAGCGACTTTACTTCAGCAAGGTCCTCCCACGCAACATGGAGCGCCACACAGCCTGAAATCTTCCCGTCTTCTTCATATACAAAAAAATCCCTGATATTTTCATATAACTCATTTAAAGAGCGTGGAAGCATGCTGTCGAGCTTGGCATAAAAATTTATAAGCTCCTGTATATCCCTTACATCATCTACTGCTGCCTTCCTGATCATTCTATAACACCCTGCACAGGGCTTGAGGCCTGGGCATACATCCTTTTCTGAATCCTGCCTGACTCATATGCCAATCGTCCTGCCTCAACCGCCAGCCTCATTGCCCTGGCCATCTTTACCGGCTCCTTACAACATGCAACCGCTGTATTCATCAGCACCCCATCTGCGCCAAGCTCCATGGCTATTGCAGCATCAGACGCTGTGCCAACCCCTGCATCAACTATCACAGGGATCCTGACTGCCTCAAGAATAAGCCTTATATTCAAACAGTTCAGTATGCCCTGGCCAGAACCTATAGGCGCCGCAAGAGGCATTACGCAAGCAGCACCGGCATCCTCTAATTTCTTTGCAACAACAACATCGTCATTCGTATACGGCATTACTGTAAAACCTTCTCTAATGAGTATCTTTGTCGCCTCTAAGAGTGCCCCTGTGTCAGGCATAAGTGTCTTAGGGTCGCCTATCACCTCTAATTTAACCATGTCTGAAAGGCCTGCCTCTCTACCGAGTCTCGCTGTGCGAACTGCGTCTTCCGCATTAAAACATCCTGCTGTATTAGGCAGTATAGTATAAATCTTTCTATCAATATAACCCAGCAACGACTCCTTTGAACTATCATTAAGGTTCACGCGCCTGACAGCAACAGTAATCAGCTCTGTACCTGATGCCAGAAGCGCCTCTTTCATAATATTGAAATTTTCATATTTTCCAGTGCCAAGTATGAGCCTTGAATTGAATTCTCTTTTAGCTATCTTTAACTTCCCCATTGACTCAAGCATCCTCTCATCTACTCCTTAACTTCACAAAATAAGCATTGCAGAAAATGTGAAGTTAAGGTAAAGGTAACCTTAAAATAGTGCACCCTTCGGGATAGCTACTATCCCCGACTCCGTAACATTAAATCTCTCCCTGTCTTTCTTTAAATCAAAACCTACCTCCATCCCCTGCGGGATCCTGACGTATTTATCTACAATAGCGCGCCTTACCTTAGCGTGTCTTCCGACATCCACGCCTTCCATAATTATAGAGTCACTGACTTCAGAGAAGCTGTTTATCCTGACATTTGGCGATAATATGCTGGACTGCACCCTGCCTCCGCTGATTATGCACCCATTTGAAACAAGAGAATCCAGCGCCATTCCGACCCTGTTATTGGAATCCTCCTCTGCAAAGACAGTCTTAGAAGGGCCAAACTGCTCCTGATAGGTCCTGAACGGCCAGGCCTTATCGTAAAGGTTAAGAGCAGGCACTACCTTAATAAGCTCCATGTTAGCCTCATAATAGGCATCCAGACTGCCGACGTCCCGCCAGTACATTGGTTCACCTGTCTCTTTATTTATAAAATTATAGGCGCATACATTAAACCCATCCAGCATCAACGGAATGATATCTTTTGCAAAGTCATGTGACGAACTTTTATTTTTTGCATCTAACAGCAGCACCTCTTCCATAACGGCCCTATTAAAGATATATATGCCCATTGAAACAAATACCTTTTTAAATTTTTTAAGCATCGTGGGATCAGAACCGGGCTTTTCAAATATTTCACAAACCCTGCCCCGGCCGTCAATAATGCATATACCTAACTCTAATGCCTTTTCAAGAGACATCTCAACAACGCCTATAGTAAGCTCGGCTTTTTGTCCCTTGTGAAATTCAACCATATCCCTGTAATCCATCCTGTATATATGATCACCTGCTAAGACAAGGACATAGTCTGGGTTTTCATCTCCTATTGCGTAAAGATTCTGATATATGGAATCTGCCGTGCCCTGATACCAGTGTTCATCAACACGCTGCTGCGCAGGTATAGCATCTATATATTCCCCTAATTCGCCGTTTAAAATATTCCAGCCTGTTACGATATGCCTTGTAAGGGAATAGGACTTGTACTGGGTCAGGACATGTATCTTCCGAAGGCCAGAATTCAAGCAATTGGACAGGGTAAAATCAATAATCCTGTACACACCGCCAAACGGGACTGCCGGCTTTGTCCTGTCCTTTGTAAGCGGATATAACCGTTCCCCCCTGCCTCCAGCCATAATAAAAGTCAAGATATTATTCACACTAACCTCTCTAACTTCACATTTTAAGCAATGCTTAAAATGTGAAGTTAACGCAAGATATAGGCCGACTATCTTGTCGCATAAACCCTGAAATCAGCATCTGGGAAAATATTATATTGAGACATCCTGCCTTCAAGCCAGCTTTTATCAATCTTATCTTGGAGCACCATATCGTACAGTCTGTTAAATATATCTACATGGTCTTTAACGCGCTGCGTGGCATAAGATGCAAAGGTATTTGTTTTCATCATAAACGGCCAATCACTGGCCTGCGCCAGTAAAAGTTCCCTGACCATATGATTGAGGGTTAGCTCCAGATCCCCTGATGAGGCAGAAAATCTATTTGCAAGTTCGGTCATGCGTTCGACCATCATATGAAGGTGTGGATATATCCAGTCATTAGACCCTTCAAGCCACACCTCGCCATATCCCTTCCACCCCCAGCTTGAAAAAGAGGGCGTAATAACCTGAAATTTATCATAGAGCTTTAGATATTCAAAAGGAGTAATAAGCTTAAAAACCCTTTGGTCATAGCAGACCTTTCTTATTACAAAATTCATCCAGTCAATGCCTTCAAACCACCAGTGCCCGAAAAGCTCTACGTCATAAGGTGCGACAACAATCGGCCTCCTGTCTAATCTTTCATATAGATATTCTATCTGCCTTTCTCTATTAAACATAAAATTGCCTGCATGGTCTCCAGCTGTCTTGAGGGCCTTCTCTGGATTGTAAAGCTCCTTATAATCAGTTTTCCCTGTTATCCTGTAATATTTTATGCCTATATTCATTCTTGCGCCGTCGCCATTTAAATAAGGCCTCACATAATCGTAATCCAAGTCATAGCCGATATCCCTGTAAAATTCCCTGTAATTAAAATCTCCTGGATATCCCTCAACAGCGCTCCAGACTGCCTTTGAACTCTCAGAATCCCTTGCAAAAACTGCAACACCAGACTTGCAGTAGTAGGGGCTATACACCCCGAATGCCGGCCTGGGTTCAGCAAATAAAACTGCGTGGCTGTCAACTAAAAAAAACCTTATCCCGAATTCCCTTAGTATCTCGTCAAGGCCTGGATAGAATCCACATTCCGGCAGCCATATCCCTTTTGGGACATGGCCAAATATTCTCTTGTATGTATCTACGGCGAGCTTGACCTGCGCCCTTACTGCCTGAGGATACATCTCCATAAGAGGCAGGAAGCCATGCGTGCCTGCGCATACCATAATCTCAACCTTGGAGCTTGCGTCAAATTTTTTAAATGCCTCCAGGAGCCGTGAATTATATCTTTCAACATAGATATAAAGAGATTCCCTGTATAAACTGTTATACATCCTTGCAAGTTTATTAAGATGGGGGGCGTGCCTTGTGCGCTCTATCTCCTTAGTTGAAAGCTCTATCAAACTCTCTAACTTTTTTACATAACGCGCACTCAAAAGTTCATCCTCAAGCATTGCCATAAGCGTAGGGCTGAAAGAGATAGTGAGCCGGAAATCTACGCCGTCCTCAAGAAGGCCATCGAGCATCTTTACCAATGGTATATATGTCTCGGTGATCGCCTCGTAGAACCAACTCTCTTCCAAAAAAGACTCATGCTCAGGATGTCTTACAAATGGAAGGTGTGCGTGCAGCACAAAAGAGAGATATCCT
>CAYZNX010000073.1:0-6185 GCA_964479825.1 uncultured Planctomycetia bacterium
AATATAGGATATTTTGCGCCGAATATTATTATGATAGCAGAGAGAAAAGACTGATATGTGCGGGATATGCGGGAAGGTTAGTTTACATAATAGAGTAGATGAGGGTTTGATACATAAAATGTGCAGTGTATTGGCACACAGGGGGCCGGATGATGAAGGGGTATGGGTTAGAGATTGCTTTGCCCTTGACACTTCGTGTCAAGGACTCGCAATGACACATGTAGGGTTGGGGCATAGGAGGTTGAGTATTATTGACCTTTCGCCTATGGGCCATCAGCCGATGAGTAATGAAGATGAGAATGTCTGGATTGTGATGAATGGCGAGATTTATAATTTTATAGAACTTAGAGAGATTCTGGAGAAAAAAGGCCACACCTTTAAATCCCATACTGATACAGAAGTAATTTTACATTTATACGAAGATAAAGGCGTAGACTGCATTAGGGAGCTGCGTGGTATGTTTGCGTTTGCGATTTGGGATGAGAAGAAAGGGAGATTACTTTTAGTGCGGGATAGGGTTGGCAAAAAGCCGTTATATTACAGATTTAAAAATGGTGCCTTTATATTCGGGTCTGAAATCAAGGCGATTCTACAGGATCCAGAGGTCGCTAGAGAAGTAAATCTTGAGGCAATACCAGAGTACCTTACTTATGGCTATACGCCTTCTCCAAGGACTATGTTCAGGGATATAAATAAATTGCCACCCGCCCATTATTTGGTCTATGAAAAAAATAATGTGCGGATAGAAAGGTACTGGAGGCTGGATTTTTCAAGGAAGGCCGATATGAGCGAAGGCGAATATTGCGAGAGGATTATGGAGCATCTAAGGGAGGCGACGAGGATCCGATTGATAAGCGACGTGCCTCTGGGCGCTTTTTTAAGCGGCGGCATAGATTCGAGCGCAGTGGTATACATGATGACTAGATTGATGAATACTCCTGTGAAGACTTATTCTATAGGATTCGAGGAAGATGTCTATAGCGAACTTAAGTATGCACGGATTATCGCAAAGGCGTTTGGCACAGACCACCATGAGTATATTGTCAAGCCTGATGCAATGGAGGTCTTGCCGAAACTGATATGGCATTACAATGAACCATACGCGGATTCTTCTGCGCTTCCGAGTTTTTACGTGGCCAAGATGACGCGCCAGGAAGTAACTGTGGCCTTAAACGGAGATGGAGGTGATGAAAATTTCTGCGGATACGTAAGGTATATGGCAGGTAAATACGCCGAGGTTTACAGGAAGATACCCGAGGGGTTCAGAAAAAACATTATATCATCTTTTATAGACAGGATTCCGGAAAGTAAAAGATACAATAATTTTCCTACCCAGCTTAAAAGGTTTTTTTCTATGGCATCCAATCCATTTAGGATAAGGCATTACAGCTGGGTATCCATATTTAGAGATAACGAAAAGGACTTTTTGTATAGCGATGGATTTAAAAAGAGGCTTGGGAATAGAAGGGCATTTGATTATTTAGACGCTATATTTAGCGGTTCCTGTACGGACGACATAGTAGATTCTTTGTTATACGCGGACATTCACAGCTATCTCCCTGAAGACTTATTGGTAAAAATGGACATCGCTACCATGGCGAATTCCCTGGAATGCCGCTCTCCATTTCTTGACCATAAATTAATGGAGTTTGCTGCGTCTATTCCAAGCAATCTCAAGGTAAAGGGATTAAGATTAAAGCATATCCTGAAAAAGGCATTTAAAAAGGCACTGCCTAAAGAAATACTGTCGAGAAAAAAGATGGGTTTTGGAATACCTGTGCATGAGTGGTTTCGCGGGGAGTTAAAGGATTATTCTTATGAGATACTGATGAGCCAGAAGTGCATAGACAGGGGATATTTTAACAAAGAGGTCATTAAAAAACTTTTGGACGAGCATTGTGCGGGAAGTGCGCATAATGGCGCGCGGATCTGGTCGCTGCTGAATCTGGAGCTATGGCATAGGATGTTTATAGACTAAGAAGAGGAGAGGCTTTAATGAAGGTATCGGTGGTAATACCTGTTTTTAATGAAGAGAATACGATAAGAGAAATTGTCAAGAAGGTGCAGGATGTAGATATTGATAAGGAAATCATAATTGTAGACGATGGCTCAGTCGATAGGACAAAAGAGATATTACAAGAATTTAGAACAGGAGATATAAAGATTTTATTTCATGAGAGAAATGAGGGTAAGGGCAGGGCCTTGAAAACAGGATTCAGCAATGCGTCAGGCGATATAGTGATAATACAGGATGCGGATCTAGAATACGAACCGCAGGAATATCACTGTCTTATAAAGCCGATTGTTGATGGCCATGCTGATGTAGTATATGGGTCTCGGTTGTCTGGAGGGAGAGCTCAAAGAGTTTATATGTTCTGGCACAAAGTGGGGAATAATTTTCTTACCCTATTGACCAACGTACTTTACAATACTACTCTCACTGATATGGAGACGGGTTACAAGGTATTTAAGAAAGAGGTGCTTGACGGTATAGATATAAAATCAAAGGATTTTACGGTAGAAGCAGAGTTGACCGCAAAGGTCTTTAAAAAGAAATGCAGGATTTACGAGATACCAATATCTTATTATGGAAGGGATTATTCGGAAGGTAAAAAGATAAGATGGTATCATGGCATAAGCGCGATGTGGGCGCTTATAAGATATAAATTCATAGATTAATCGCAGAGTAATATTGACATTTTGGCAGTTTGAAGGCGTAATTATAATGTATAGTAGTTTAGTTATAACTAAATAAAAATACATTATTATGAAATGAACGAGGACATATTAAATCCATTACAGTTGCGGGAGCTGTTCCATCTGGAATTCCTGAGATGGTTCGGCAGGAAGATAGAGGCTAAATTTTATGCCCTTAAAGGGGGCTCCAATCTGAGATTTTTCTTTAAGAGTTTTCGCTATTCAGAAGATATGGATTTAGATGTGGAAGGACTGGGCGTCCATATTCTGAAGGATGCTGTTATGGGTATATTGGAGGCCCAGGATTTTCAGAATGCACTTCAACCTTTTGGGATAGAGAGCATAATCCCGCCCGATATGACCAAGGCAAAACAGCCAGAGACAACGCAGAGATTCAAGGCCCATCTTCTAACTTATGCAGGAGAGGACCTTTTTACAAAGATTGAATTTTCCAGGAGAGGGTTTAATGGGGATATTATAGTGCAGTCGGTTTCAGATATTATACTGCGGCGCTACAAGATGCCACCCGTATTAGTCCCTCATTATGATATTCAATCAGCAGCGATGCATAAAATAGGCGCTCTTGCTGCAAGGTCTGCCATTCAGGCCAGGGACATCTTTGATTTATTTACTTTAAGCTCTCAATGCGAAGCGGTAATTACAAAAAGGGTAAAGCCAGCCAGGCATATATTGGACAAGGCTTATAAGAGTGTGTTCGAGATAAGTTTTGAAGAGTTCAGAGACGCCGTGCTTTCTTATCTCTCAAGCGGAGACCAGGCAGTATATAATTCTCCATCTTCATGGGATGAGGTCAAGTTGAAAGCAGCTAACTTTATTGACACATTGCGGAAGCAGCATGAATAAGCAGCAGTCCATTTTATTTTTTATTAGAGAATTAGGCAGGCCCGTATTTACCTCTCGGGAATTGGCTATGGTTTCAGGTAAATCGCTGTCGACTACAATACAGGCGCTTTGTTTTCTGAAAAGACAGGGGTTGGTGTTAAAGGTATATCGCGGTATATGGGCTGAAACAGGAAGGGGGAATCTAAGCGCACACAGCGTAATTCCGTTTTTGTTTCCAAGACATAGAGCGTATGTGTCTTTTGTAAGCGCCCTTCATCTGCATGGTATCATTGAACAGATACCGCAGGTTATTACTATAGCTTCTTTAGTTCATACCAGGATAATAAAAACGAAGCTGGGGACGTTTTCTGTTCATAAAATAGCCCCTTCGTTTTTTAAAGGATATGATTGGTATAAGGGAACGGGGAGTTTTTTAATAGCAGAGCCCGAAAAGGCATTGATAGATAGTTTATACCTGTCTGCCTGCAAGAAAAGACAATTTGGTTATTTCCCTGAGCTTCATTTTCCCGAAACATTTAGTTTTAAAAAAGCCGAGGGCTGGGCTATGAAGATATATAGCCCTAAAATAAGAAGTTATGTGCAAAAGAAATTAAAGATATTTGCTCCACGTGGGTTATGAAGATAGTAAGAATCATCGCAAGGTTGAATATAGGCGGGCCGGCGAGGAATGCGGTGTTATTGGCGCAGGGGTTCTCGAGACCCCTCACCCTGACCCTCTCCCCAAAAGGGAGAGGGGATTTTGACTGGGAGACGGTGCTGGTGTGTGGTGAGGTTTCTGAGAATGAAGGCGATATGATGTATCTGGCACGCGAGAAAGGCATAGAGCCAGTAGTGGTGTCTGAACTTGGCAGGGAGTTGTCATTTTGGAATGACTGGAAGGCGTTCTGGAAGATATACAGGATCATTTGCAGGGAAAGGCCGGATATTATTCATACCCATACGGCAAAGGCAGGGGCGTTAGGGAGGATGGGGGGCGTGTTATACAATTTTAGCTCATGGCTCATGGCTCATGGCTCAAGGGAAAAATGTTATTTAGTCCATACGTTTCACGGGCATGTGTTGCATAGTTATTTCGGGAAGATAAAGACATGGTTTTTTATATGGATAGAAAAGTTCCTGACACTTTTTACAGACAGGATAATCGCAGTAAGCGAGGTGCTCAAAAAGGAACTGGTCGAAAAGTACAGGATTACACCTGAAGGTAAAATTTCCGTAGTAGAATTAGGATTTGAATTGGATGAATTGTTTAAATTACCGTTAAGGGAAAATAACGGCATTGTAAAGATTGGAATCATAGGCCGGCTGGCCCCAATAAAAAATCACAGGATGCTGTTTAGAGTGCTGAAAAAGCTTACAGCTTACAGCTTACAGCTTACAGCTGTAGTCATAGGCGATGGCGAATTGCGACAGGAATTAGAAAGATATAAAGAAGAACTGAAGCTGGGGGATATTGTAGAATTTAAAGGATGGGTAAAGGATTTAGCAGAGATTTACAGAAACCTGGATATAGTAGTTCTGACATCTTTGAACGAAGGGACGCCTGTGTCTATAATAGAGGCAATGGCTGCTGCAAGGTCAGTGGTAGCAACGGACGTCGGCGGCGTGGCAGATATAATGCAGGATGGTAAAAGCGGATACCTGGTGGCGCTGGGCGATGAAAAAGGTTTTGCGAAAAGATTGGCGGACTTGATTAGATATCCTGAAAAGAGGGAGATGTTCGGGATATATGGCAGGGAATCTGTAAAAGAGAGGTTTTCAAAAGAGAGATTGATAAGGGATATGAATAGGGTGTATAATAAATACCTAAAAAATGAAGGCGCAAAAAGATAGTTTATTTTTAAAATGGGCAAATCTTGTAGATATAGGCTTTCAATCTGCCCTGGGAAATCTTAAGAAGACCAGATCGCTTAAGAATTCTTTACGTGAGATAAAAGACGTTCTCTTGCGTCATAGCGAAGAGCATTGGAAAATTTTATATAAGACTTTAAAGAGAATGAAATGACACTAAGCAATATAATTTTAGAGGTATTAAAGAATGTAACGGAAGTAATTAAAGGGCTAAAATTAAAATATTGCCTTTTTGGCGGTTTAGCAATGCAGGCATACAAACGAATACGCTCTACCATGGATATTGATCTAATATTAAGTGTTAACGATGAAAAGGTTCAAGAGCTAATTTCGAGCTTAGAAAAGGAAAATTTTAGATTTGATTCCAAGAAGGGGATTGTTAAAATAGGGAATTTTGAATTTTTGAGATTTATCTATGCCGATAAAGGTTCAGGCATTGATGTTTTTGTTGATATAGTTACTGCAAAAACAGAATATCAGAAAGAGATTATTCGCCGCAGGCAACGTTTAAAGATATTTGATATAGAATTTTACATTGCTACCTGTGAAGATTTGGTATTATTGAAAATTTTAGCCAGCAGACCTGTGGATAAAGCTGATGCACAGAGTCTGATCGAAGAAAATATGAAAGAGTTGGATAGGAATTATTTATTTAAATGGGCACAGAGATTGGGCATATTTAGACAAATGCAATATATGTTGAAAGAGAGGGATGGATGAAGGCGTTGATTACAGGCGGGGCAGGGTTTATCGGGTCGCATCTGGCAGATGAGTTG
>CAYZNX010000074.1:0-6155 GCA_964479825.1 uncultured Planctomycetia bacterium
CGACATGTGTTTCCTGAATAATCAGTTTTGAAAGATAGTTTTTAAGTTGGTTAAAGTCACCCTGATATTTGGGAAGATTTTTAATCTCAACTTGCGCCAGTTCAGGCATTTTCCCCTCATCAAAAATCTGTATAGGCCATGCAATATCATAAGGTGGTATTCTGGTAGTAATAGCATCCACAGGGACAATATCGCCTGTTGATGTCTCTTTACTTGTATCGCCAGTACCAAACACATATCCCCGCTCTCTGAGCTTATTATAAAATTCAACAAATCTTGGATGCTCTACAACAAAGAGAAAATCAAAGGAATTGGAAGGGTTTTTCTTTCGCCTTATTTCATGATAAGCCTCTAATTTTGCATCCCGTAGTTCTGGATACTCATAAGAGGGGAACATCAGCCTTAATCCCCTGCCTACTATCTGCTCAAGGAGTAAATCAGCCTCTGTTGCCCTCAATACCACGGTTACACAAATGTTGTTTTTATCAAAACCCTCCCTGAGCATTAGAACTGAAATCACAACCCTTAACGGGTCGTCATCTATATCTATCCTGTCAAGGTCTTTTCTTACCTTTTCAAGCTCTTTATCTGGAAGGTCAGAATGAATAACAAGAACTTTGTTTTCACCGTAATACTGCCCTTCTTCATCCGTAAGTCGTGCAAAATGCTCCACGGTCAAATCGGCAACTCTGGTGTCTTCGCACAAAACCATCATAACAGGCTTTTTATTTATACCCTTCTTTTTAAATTCAACGGTGAGCTGTTCAAGCTTTTTCCTGCCTATCTCAAGGAGTAATTTCTGCCCTGCTGAAAGCGCCTTTATCTCGCCCCTTTTATGGCTGCCTTCCGGCTCGTATCTCTCTGCCCTGAAATCAAGCTCCTCCAGAGATTCTCCTGCAATTGCCTGCCGTTGCTCAAGGAAAAGCTGTTTTACAAGCATGTCCTTCATTGCATCAAGAAGGTCGTAATCATAAATGATATGGGGAAAGTATTCCTGCTTCTCAGCGCTTCCATAAAAAGGCGTCGCCGAATAGTCAATCTGGAGAAATATCCCCCGCTCTTCCTTGTGGCCTTCTTTGAGCCTGTTATAAAGCACATTCATAAACTGACGCCATACCAGCTCCTCACCTGTTGCAGATTTCTTTCCGTGCACATGATGCGCCTCGTCATTCATTATTACAAGATCGGGATACTCTGATAGAAAATCTGCTATCACCTCTCCCCTTGGCATTTCTTCAATGTCTGCGCCTGTAAATTTATCCCATAGATTTGCGGCAGAAGGTTTAAGTCTGAATTGCTGCCAGTTTGTTATAAAAACAAACGGCCCGTCGGGAGGCGTTGTGTTAGGCTTTACATCGTCAGGCTCAAGGATATCCAGGTGAAATCTATCGCGCCAGTTCGCACCTTCAGGCACAAAAAGAGAACGCTTATAATCAGAGATTTCGGGTATCCTATTGCCAGTTTTTAAATCCCGTTTACCCTTAAATGAATCCAAAAGCCTGTTTAATACCTCATGCCCTGGCGTTACAACAAGGAACCGGAAAGAATAATTTCCGGACCGCTCCTCATTAAGTTTATTAAAATACTGCCATACCAGTAAAGCCGCTAATACCCATGTCTTACCTGAACCGGTTGCCATTTTTAAGGCATATTTTGGGAAGGGAATCGTCTCCAGCTCCTGTTTCAAAGGCAGGTGCTGATAAATTGATTCTGGAGCAACCCTTTCAAAGACTTCCTGAAGGGTCTTGGCCTGAAGGATTTCATGACAGTAAACAAGGGTCTCAATTGCCCTCTGCTGGCAGGGATGAAATCTTTCGACAGCATCTTCGTCCCGTTTAAACCAGTAGTTGAAAATCTCAAGAGTGGTCTTAGTAACACCAGGCCACCCCTGCTCCACCCATGCCTGAACCTCTCCCTTAAGGGCATCGGCAAGATACATCTGCGAAAAGGATTGGTTATCCTTTTTTGACAATTCTTGCCCTCCCTACTTCGCGGCAACCGTTGGCAGTTCTACGTTTAACTTGGATAACTCATCCAATGTAAATCTCTCTTTCACATTGAGAATCTCCACGCCAATAACCTTGCCCGCCTTGCTGTAATCAATGATGATGCCTTTTGTAACCTCCTCGCTCTCCTCTATCTCGTCTTCACTTAACCTGAAATAAAGGGCATCGCTCTCAAGATCAACCTTAATCCTCATCTTAACCTCCTGTCAAAATACACAGTTATTACTGTAGAAGGGTTATTACCTTTAACCACAACCCTTAAGATTCTTTTTCCCAGCCGCTTAAAAGCATACCATATATCTCCTTCGCCGGTTTCCGTCCATTCCGGCTGAGCTACAATATCTTCAATCACCTCTTTCCGGAGTTTTCTTTCAACAAGCATACGTTCAGCATGTTTAGTAAAGCTTACGGTTTTCACGATATTTCTATCACTGCCCCTGCATCGTTGCCAAATATATCCACTACTCTCACTGCAATTGTTCGTTTCTTCTTCTCCAGAACCTCCTTTGTCCCTGTTGTAACGGTCTTTGCCTTCTTGCCGTTGCCTCTGAATGCCTGCCACTGGCTCTTGAACGTAAAGCCGTCATAGTCCCAGTCAACTGCCCAATAATCAATCAGGACTGCAAAGTTGTCTTTCGCTATCTTCATCAATGCCGCATAGTCTTCCTGCCCCTTCTTTGAAGTCTGGCTTATGGGGATATCCATCAGGACATAGCGTTTTATGGACAGCGTTATTTCAATTTTTCCATCTTTCAGATCTTTTATTTTCGGCTCATTCATCTTCAGATAAGGTCTCTCATAGAACCTGATCTTCTCCGAAAGGGCTTCAATGTCCTCATCTGTCTTTGCCTTTTTGAGATAATCGTAAATATCAGGCGGGATGTCTCTGCTTATAATCTCTACTTTGAGTTTGTCCTTTAATGCCCTTTTCCGGGCCTCAAGAGATTGCTGGTAATTATATTCATAATCCCAGCCTAAGATTACGAGTCTCTTGTAGCCCCTTCCGTCAAGTTTTTGTGCCTGTAGTGCAAGTTCCTCTGCCTTGCCGGCCGTAACAGGTCTGTCGGGATAGCCGACATAGACAAGTTCCTCACACACCCCCTTCCCCTCACACACCCCCAACCCCTCTTGATAGAGGGGAGGGGGAGTGAGGGGTGTGTCAACTACCTTCCGTACGCCAAGACCGCTCATCTTATCACGGGGAGTTGCACCGTATAATTTGAGGACAAGATTCTGCATCTCATAGATGCGTCCGCCGGTGAGATAAATCATCTCTCTCTGATAGTTGCCAATATTTTCTATAAGAAACGGCCTTGCCTCCGACTCCACAAGCCTTGCGCGGGTAACCTGGATTCCAACCTTTCCAAGCTCACACCCAATCCATCGGCGACCAAGTCTTTCCGCAACGGCCAGTGTTGTCCCTGAGCCGGAGAAAAAATCGGCAACAATATTACCATCTTTAGTACCCATTTTTATAATTCTTTCTAAAAAAGCTTCTGACTTTTGAGTAATATAAGAACCAGGTGAGTTATCATAAGCATAGATATCATCCCAATTAGTATCCAATATAACATTGTCTTTTGGCTCTACCCAATAATAACACCGTGTTGATCCTGGATCGCGTTTTATAAATCTTCTGCTTCTACCAGTTTTCTCCCAATATTCATAAAGACTCATATGGTCAGAATACTTATCTTTATATTCTTGATAATTTTTTACAGCTTCTTCAGCCTTGTCCTGAGTCCACCGCCATTGTCCTTCTTTTAGTTCAATACCCAATAATGGATATCGCAATGATGGCCTATCTGCATTGTTATAAAAATTATTCCATTGATCTTTTTGGAAATCTTTTAAAAAATTTGATTTTTGGGTTGGCGGAAAGAATCTAGCATTAGTATTTTTTGAATACCATAGTAATGAGTCACAAGCGATATTGATTTGCCTTACTTTTTCAAACTGGTTTTGAAGATTTTTCGTTTTTCTTTTAGGAAATATTTCATTCCTAAAATTCTCTTTACCAAAAATCTCATCAAGCATTATTTTTACATAATGACAGACATGCCAATCCAGATGCACATAGATGCTTCCATCCTCCGCCAGCAGCCTCTTCATCAACTGCAATCTCGGATAGAGCATATCAAGGTAAGAATCAGTCCCGCCTGCCCATGTGTCCTTGTAAGCAAGTCGTTCTATGACGGAGGGTTCTTTTGTAAATTCAAATCCCCCCTTGCCCCCCTTTTCTAAAGGGGGAGAGTCTTTAAATCCCCCTTTGACAAAGGGGGATTGAGGGGGATTCTTCTCAGTTCCCTCCCCCTTGATGGGGGAGGGAAGGGTGGGGGTGATGGTCATCTTGTGGGAATAATCCGCCTTTGAATCAAACGGCGGGTCAATGTAGATGAGATTTATCTTGCCTTCATAACCTTGATTGAGCAATGCCTGCATGGCAAGGAGGTTGTCGCCCCAGATAAGGCG
Organism: uncultured Planctomycetia bacterium; assembly: GCA_964479825.1. Taxonomy (GTDB): domain Bacteria; phylum Omnitrophota; class Gorgyraeia; order Gorgyraeales; family Gorgyraeaceae; genus CAYZNX01. Next base: position 4,479 of record CAYZNX010000074.1, read on the forward strand.
GTTCATCTTCTGCTTGTCTATCTCGGATTCGCCTAGGAGGCCGTCTTTAAACGATAATGGGAGCTGTCCCCTGTGGATGGGATTTGGGATAACAACCTCTGCGGTTTGAAATTCTATGTCCTTTGGATTGGGTGCGCGTCTGGGTTTGCTGTCCCACACCAGCCTTGCAGAATCTTTTTTGCGGGTTCTGCCATTATCCATCGTTATATTACTGAAACTTCGCAGCTTCGTAGGGACAGACCTTCAGGTCTGTCCATTAGGGACAGGTCTAAAGACCTGTCCCTACGATAAACCAAGCCCTTAGGCGGACCCGGACTCTAAAAAACAACACTTTTGCAGAGGTCTCAGATTCTAACAACAGTCCGGGGATTAGACAAGGCTTTTTGCGGACTTGACACCGGGAAATCTATGGAATGACATGTTACGCATTGAATCCAGTTAGGCGTGCATTGATAAAAATACGCCTGCGAGTTCCGGGTCAAATTGCCGTCCGGAGACTTTTAAAACGGTAAGCGCGGTGCAGAGTAAGTATTCCAATGGGTGGCCGACGTGGGAATACAGGACCACTTCTTCTTGCGGTTTATTTACTATCAGCAGGGCGGCAGATTTAAACCCACTTCTTAATCAAGTCTCTGACATGCCGCAGGTCCTCCCTGACATTAGGGGTAAGACCTGAAAAGAACGGTCTCCAGCTACGAAACCATTCTGAATCACTAAATTGCCTTTTGATTATATCCTTGGCGTACTGCAGGCCGTCTTTCCCGCTAAGGGCAAGACCCGCAAAGAACGGTATCCAGGTAAGCAGCCATATCGTTACGCTGAGGTCTCTCAGCCAAGGATTGTGTGCGCCCGCCGCGCCCCCTAGTGCCGCCAGGGATGCATAACCACAAAGCATGCTACCCGTAATTAAGACTATGCCTATCTTAAAACGACGGGTAAAGACCTGCTTTCTCTCATCCAATCCCGTCCGACCTCCCAGGCCCGCACTACGCGAGTGACCAAGAATATAACAGGTACAAACGCATTGTCAAACAATTTATGGGTCAGGCAGTGTCAAGAAAGAGGCTGTTGCTGAAGTCGTAGGGGCAATTCATGAATTGCCCCTGCCATGCCTGCTGAAGAAGACACCAGCAACCCAAAGGTCGTTGTTTGCCAAAATGGTATTTGCGCCGCAGGGACTGGGGTTTCTCTTTATACTAATAAGTTTTTCTGATAAAATGCCGCTGCAATGTGCCTGGGTGTTAAGACATTAGCATCGCTCCTCACCTTAATTCTCTTATCAACATGCCCTCGGACGGAGGCCGGCTGCGAAATAATCGGGCATGACATCGTAGTGGAGCTGGACCTTGATGCACACAGCCTTAATGCTACCGATACGCTCAGCATCAAGTCGGGAAAAGGAGGGGCTGAAGACAGAGGACATGGCACGACGGATAGAACGGTTGCCTTTCTCCTTAATAACCGCCTGCACATAGATTATATCAGGGTAGGTTCTGAAGACCTTCAGTGGAGGCGGACGGGGGGCGTCAAGCCGGGCGAATCGGGTGCGCCAAACGATGCAGATTTGCTGGAGGTTCACCTTCCGGCAGCAATAAATGGCAATGATATCGCCCTAAATTTATCGTACCGCGGCGTGTTATACGAACCGCTGGATTCGGATGGAGTACTGGCGGCCAC
>CAYZNX010000075.1:0-6112 GCA_964479825.1 uncultured Planctomycetia bacterium
GAGGACCTGAAGATTAAACGCATTGCCAGAGGCGAATATGTGGTAATAGAAAGAAAGATAACGGCAAGACCGACAAGTGAGGTCTTAAAAGAATGTATCCCTTCCACCATAGCGAATATATATTTCCCGAAGACAATGAAATGGGACCTCTCAGGCATTCGTTTTGGCAGGCCCATAGATTCTCTGCTTGTATTGTTTGGGAGCGAGACCATTAAGATTAAATTTGGAAGCGTGCCTCAAAAGAAGATCTCTACTATCTCGGCCGAGGCGTATCTCAAGTTGATCCAACGGAACGAACTGATTGACCCTGATAGGAGAAAAGATGAATTGAAGGCGCTAATATCAAAGGCCATAAAAAAAATCAATGGCGATCAGTATCTTGATGAGCGGCTTTTAGAAGAGGTGAATTTTATGGTTTCTTTTCCTGTTGTATTCATCGGAGCCTTTGATAAAAAGTTTATAAACCTACCGGAGGATGTGCTCAAGGCAAGCATGTCAAAGTATCAAAGGTTGTTCCCTGTTTCTAAAAAAGGCAGACTTATCAATAAATTTATAGCTGTGGTCAATGGGGCCGGGCGCGACATCAAAAAGGTGAGAAGGATCTATGAACATATCCTGGAGGCCAGACTGCAGGACAGTTTATTTTTCTTTGAGGAAGACATGAAGAGGCCGCTCTCGGAAGGAATAAAGCAATTAAAAGACTTGATTTTTCAAAAGGATTTAGGTAATATGTTTGAAAAAATTGGACGGCTGGAAGAACTTTGTTCTTTTATCTCCGAGCAATTGGGCCTTAAGGATGATGATAGGTCTTATATCAGACGAGCCGCAAGGCTTTCAAAGTCAGATTTGACCACGCATATGGTAGGAGAATTTCCAAGCCTTCAGGCCGTGATGGGCAGGGAATACGCCTTAAGGAACGGAGAAATGCCCCAGGTTGCCGTAGCCATAGGCGAACAGTATCTTCCCCATGGAATAGATGCAAGGTTGCCAGAGAGCGTAGGCGGCTCAATCCTTGCAATAAGCGATAAGCTCGATAATGTAGTCGGCTTTTTAGGTATGGATGTTGAGATAAGCAGCAGCTACGATCCCTTTGGAATAAGAAGGAATACCCAAGACATCATTCAGATTATAAAATATAAATCCTTGCGCTTAAGATTGGAAGAGCTGATCCGAAAGGCAATAGAGTTCTATGGCGATAGGCTCAGGGTTTCTATTGAAACCTTGAAAGATAGAATTATTGCCTACGTCAAGGAACGTATAGATTTCCTGATGGGAGATGTAAGGCCCATTGAATTGAAAAGGGCAATTCTGGAAATAAACAATCTGGATATAGTTGATATATTTAGTAGGCATAAGATGCTTTTATCTATCAGCAGCGAGAGGGTTTTTTTAGAGGCGGCAAAGGTTGTTGAGAGGACAAGTAATATACTAAAAGGCGCTAAGGATGAGGATGAAAGTCTGAAGGAAGTTGACGAGGGGCTTTTTAAAGAGGAATTGGAAGAAACCCTTTGGAGGGCATATCTGGATTCCAGGGTCCAGATCCATGCACTTATTGAAAAAGGGCAGTATATAGACGCAACAAGGATGTATGCCCATGCCTTTTATAAGGTGCTGCACGATTTTTTTGATAAGGTCCTTGTGAATGCGGAGGATAGGCAATTGCGGCTCAATCGCCTCGCGTTAATGAAGTCTATAAACAGGTTGTATACAGACCGCATCGCTGACCTGGCATTCTTGCCGCAGATAGTGGTTAAGTAAAAATTCAAAAATAAAAATGCAAGTAATACTTAAAAACCTAAAAACTGAAAAACGTAAAGACAAAACGTTTTTCTGTCTTTAAGTTTTTAGGTTTTTCGGTTTACATATCTGTTTTATGTCATTTTGATATTGATATTAGAAGAGGGGGTATTTAAGTATGCCAAAAATGGTTTACTTCTTTGGAGGAGGCCGCGCAGACGGAAAGAGTAGCATGAAGAATTTATTGGGAGGCAAGGGCGCTAATCTCGCTGAGATGGCAGGGCATAAGGATTTAAGATTGCCTGTGCCGCCCGGTTTTACCATTACGACAGAGGTATGTAGTTATTATTACAGAAACAAGAAGGGTTACCCAAAAGGCTTAAAAGAAGAGGTTGAGAAGAATTTAAGGAAGGTTGAAAAGATTATGGGCAAGTCTTTTGGCAATGAAGACAATCCACTGTTAGTTTCTGTGCGGTCAGGTGCAAGGAGGTCCATGCCGGGTATGATGGAGACCGTATTAAATATAGGGTTGACAGAAAAGACCCTGAAGGGACTTATTAAGGATAGGCGCAATGAACGTTTTGCATACGATGCTTATAGGCGGCTTATAATGATGTATTCAGATGTAGTGATGGAAAAGGCAGCTGGCATTGAACCTGTTGCGGATATGGGGATCCGCAGGCAATTGGAGAGATTGATGGACGAGGTAAAAAAGAAAAAAGGCATTAAAAATGATACTGATTTGGATGCAGATGACCTGAAGCGTCTATGCGCTGATTTCAAGAAAAAGATAAAAGAGGCCCTTAAGAAGGATTTTCCGGACGATGCGCATGAGCAGCTCTGGGGAGGGATAGGCGCAGTGTTTTCTTCCTGGAATGGCAAAAGGGCTGTAGCATATAGACGCATCGAAAATATACCTGATGAGTGGGGGACTGCTGTAAACGTCCAGGCCATGGTTTTTGGGAATATGGGAGAAGACTCTGCAACTGGCGTTGCGTTTACAAGGAATCCTGCAAACGGCGAAAATAAGTTTTATGGGGAATACCTTATTAATGCCCAAGGAGAGGATGTCGTGGCAGGGATACGGACGCCTGCGCCATTGAATAGCTATTCAACGAGCGAACACAATAAGGATCTTATAAGCTTAGAAAAGTTCATGCCGAAAATCTACAAAGAGCTCTGCAATATCAGGACGCGCCTTGAAGGGCATTATCGTGATATGCAGGATATTGAATTTACCATTGAAAAGGGCAATCTTTTTATGCTTCAGACTCGTGTAGGGAAAAGAAATGGCCCTGCCGCTATTAGAATGGCAGTTGAGATGTTGAAAGAAAAACTGATAAGTAAAAAACAGGCTGTCATGGCCGTGACACCAGAACAGTTAGATGAACTATTACATCCGATTATAGACCCCAGGGCCGAGTTAAAGACAAGGCCTCTGGCCAAGGGTTTGCCGGCCGGGCCAGGCGGCGCAACAGGCCAGGTCGTGTTTACAGCTGAAGACGCGGTCAATTGGAAGAAGAAGAGTAAGAAGGTAATACTTGTCAGAGAAGAGACAAACCCTGAGGACGTAGAAGGGATGCGGGCTGCCGAGGCAATACTTACTGGCCGTGGCGGCATGACTTCGCATGCGGCATTGGTGGCGCGCGGATGGGGGAAATGTTGTATTGTAGGGTGCAGCGCTATTTCAATAGATGCTGCTAGAAAGGAATTTTCTATAGATGGCAGTGTATTCAGAGAAGGGGACTGGCTCTCTTTAAACGGTACCAAGGGTTATGTATATAAAGGCTGCCTTCCCATGATGGATGCAGGAGAAGAAAACAAGATCCTTGAGGACTTCCTCAAGACAGCATGCGATCCATTGCGAAGACTTAGGGTAAGGACTAATGCAGATACACCGCAGGACGCAAAACGGGCAAGGCAGTTTGGCGCAGAGGGGATAGGGTTATTCAGGACAGAGCATATGTTTTATGGTAAGGGCGCAGAAGAGCCGCTTTTTAAATTGCGCAAGATGATACTTTCTAAAACAACGCAGGAAAGGAAAAAGGCCCTTGATGATCTTTTTCAGCATGTAAAAGCTGATATAAAAGGCACGCTTGATGCTATGAAGGGATTGCCAGTCACAATAAGGCTGCTTGACCCGCCTCTGCACGAGTTCATCCCTAATCAAAAGGCTCAATTGGAGGGCCTTGCAGATAGCCTCGGCATTACAATGGAGGAATTAAATAAGCGAGCCCTGGATCTCAGGGAAACCAATCCTATGATGGGTCATAGAGGCGTGAGATTAGGTATTACATATCCAGAGGTTACAGAGATGCAGATAAGGGCGATATTAGAGGCCGCAGCAGAACTCGTTAAATCTGGAAAAAGTGTGTATCCGGAGATAATGGTCCCTGTTGTATGCGATAAGAATGAATTGGTGAGACAAAAAGATATTGCAGAAAAAGTCCATAGTGAAGTTATAGAGAAATATGACATCAAGGAATTGCCTTATCTATTTGGGACAATGATAGAGATCCCAAGGGCGGCACTTGTTGCAGGGAAGATAGCCGAGGTGGCTGAATTTTTCTCATTTGGCACCAATGACCTCACGCAGATGGGGTTTGGTTTTTCACGTGATGATATCGGAAGTTTTCTGCCTGAATATCTGAAAGAAAGGATCCTGGCTGATGACCCATTTCAGACAATTGACCAGGAGGCTGTAGGCGAACTGATACGGCTTGGCATCCAGCGCGGCAGGAAGACCCGCAAGGCCCTGAAGATAGGCATATGCGGCGAGCATGGCGGCGAGCCAAGGTCTATTGAATTCTGTCACAAGGTAAGTATGGATTATGTGAGTTGTTCGCCTTTCAGGGTGCCGATAGCAAGACTTGCTGCAGCACAGGCAGCAGTGAAAGAACGAAAAAGTTAAAAGTAAAAAGGCAAAACCTTAATTTCACATTTTCTGCAATGCTTATTTTGTGAAGTTAAGCCTGCTTAACTTGTTAACCATGGACGCAATTAAACTATATCTCAAGGCAATAAAGGATATCCCACTTTTAACGCCCGAGGAAGAGAGGTCCCTTGCGCGTAAGATTAGAAAAGGCAATTTAAAGGCGAGAAAAAAGATGATCCAGTCAAACCTGCGGCTTGTCATAAATATTGCAAAGCGTTATGCAAAACTAGGCGTCCCGATGATGGACCTTATAGAGGAAGGGAACCTCGGCCTTATCAAGGCTGTTAAAAAATACAACCCCAACAAGGGATACAGATTCAGCACTTATGCCGCGTGGTGGATCAAGCAGTACATAACCCGCGCGATTGCCAATCAAGGAAAGACCATAAGGATCCCTGTCTATATGACAGAGATAATTAATAGATGGAAACGACTCACAGAGCAGCTGACGCAAAAATATGGCAGGAAACCCAAGACAAAAGAGGTTGCTAAAAAGATGAAGCTGCCAATAAAAAAGGTTATGGAGATAAGCGAGATCGCTACCAAGATTTCTTCATTGGACGCGCCCATAGGAGACGACGGCACAGGCCAGTTTATGGACCTGATAGAAGATGAATCCAGCGCCTCTCCGATGGAGAATATAACAGATATATTGCGGCGTGAAAGAGTTGATAGCCTGCTCGAGAGAATGAATGAGAGAGAAAGGAAGATCCTGCATTTACGTTTTGGTTTGATTGACGGCACGACCCATACACTGGGAGAGACTGCAAAGTATTTTGGCATAACAAGGGAGAGGGTGAGACAGATAGAGAGCGCTGCCCTGGAGAAATTGAGGACTTACATTATACAGCAGAGCGGAGAGTTGGGGGAGTATTAAAAGAGGTTTTTATGGAAGATTTAAAGAAATACATTCGCAATATACCTGATTTTCCAAAACAGGGGATTCTTTTCAGAGACATAACCACCCTTTTGAATAAAAAGGAAAAATTTAAAGAAGTAATTGATGTCTTGGCTAATAGATATAGGGATAGAAAGATAGATGCTGTTGTTGCCGTTGAATCAAGGGGGTTTATCTTTGGAAGCGCGCTTGCATATAAACTCGGCGCTGCTATAGTGCCAGTAAGGAAGAAAGGGAAGCTGCCTTATAAAACTATAAAGGCTGCCTATACTCTTGAATACGGAGAGGATACACTTGAAATGCATGAAGATGCCTTCCATCCCGGCGCAAGGGTCTTATTGATGGATGATTTGCTGGCTACGGGTGGTACTATAAGCGCGGTAGTAGACCTAGCAAGGAAGCTTAAGGGAAAGATAGTAGAGATTGCATTTATAATTGAGCTCTCGGATTTAAAAGGTCGTGCTAAACTAAAGGATCTTCCAGTTTATTCGATGGTAAAATATTAGGGTTTGGCCGTATTTTACCCCGCACCACTTTGCTAT
>CAYZNX010000076.1:0-6108 GCA_964479825.1 uncultured Planctomycetia bacterium
GGTGTCACCCGCTGGCCTGTAGAAGCAATATTACCCCCCATTAACTCACCGATTACATCAATACTAAAGTTGGCGTTGACAAAGGAAGGAGACTGTGATAGTCTTAAACTATTATGGCAGCAGTAGAGATGGAATTAAACAAGATACGGATTGATGAGAATAGGGGAGAGCAGGTTATTGTTCTCAAGGAGAAAAAAGGGGAGCGTCTATTACCTATTGTTATAGGCATAATGGAGGTGACAGCTATAAAGATGAGAATAAGCGGTTTAACCCCTCCAAGGCCAATGACTCATGATTTATTTTGCACTGCTATACAGAAACTTGGGGCAAAGATAGACAAGGTGGTTATTACAAAATTAGAACAGAATACGTTTTTTGCTAAATTAGTTTTACAGATAGATACGAGGGTTGAGGAGGTTGATGCTAGGCCCAGTGACAGCATTGCGATAGCTATCCGTACAAAGGCGCCTATATTTGTAGAAGAAGAGGTCCTGGATAAGGTTAGTGACAATCTCTGATGGGCCTCAAGTGGGATTTGCCAAATCATCCACAATTGAATAAATGCATGGAATAACAATAAGGGTGAGCATTGTTGCGAAGGTGAGGCCCCAGCATATTGAAAGGGCCATAGGCACAAGAAAAGGATCCTTGCCGCCGATGCCATAGGCAACACTTGACAGCCCGCCGACAGTAGTAATCGTAGTTAAGATAACAGGCCGTATCCTCATCTCTCCAGCCTTTATTATAGATTCACGTCTCTCCATGCCTTCCCTTCGCAGTTTGTTAATAAAATCTACCAGTACTATAGAGTCATTTACGACAATGCCGTTCAGCCCGACTATCCCCAGGATTGCCATGAACGATAACGGCATGCCGTGCACAAGAAATGCTATCACCACTCCAATAAGTCCGAATGGGATAGCAAGCATTATTATTAGTGGCTGTACAATGGATTTAAATGCAAAAGAGAGTATTAGATAGATTATGAGAAATGCATAGAAAAAGGCCTTTAAAAGGCTAAAGAGCGAATCCTTTGTCTCTTCCTGTTCTCCGCCGTATTTCACAGAGTACCCAATGTATCGCTGCGGTATATCCTTGAATTTTTTCTCCAGCATACGGTTTATTTTTAATGAGGTTGTTTTGTTTGTGTCCACGTTTGCCGAGGCTGTAACAACGCGCCTTCCATCTAAATGATGTATGGTAGTTGTGCCAGTGATTTTTTCTATAGCAGCTACATTTTTAAGCGGAATGAGATTTCCAAATTTATTACTGACCATAATGTCTTCAAAGGCATCAATATCTCTAGATGCCTCTTCCGGAAACATTATACTGACATCTGTCTCTTCCTCTGCCTTGATAGGTTTTATCTTGGTAGCAATGTTTCCTTCAAAAACAGCCCTTATAGTTTTTGAGATTTGTGCGACGTTGAGGCCTGCGAGGGCCGCCTTGTCATTGTCAACCTTTACACGTATCTCTTCTTTTCCGGGTTTATGGTCCCATGTTATGTCTTGTGTTCCTTTTAAAGTGGCAATATAATCCATATATTCTTTTGCAATCGTATCGAGCGTCTCAAAACTTTCTCCGCGTATCCTGGCCTCTACTGCCTTACCTACAGGCGGACCGGCCTGATGTTTGTCAAATCTTAGCTCTTTAAATCCTTGTACGTCCTTTGTTTTTTGCCTAAGGTCTTCTATTATTTCATCTACATTTCTTTTTCTGTCCTGTTCTGGCGTAAGATAAACAGTTATCTGCACAAGATGGCTTTCCTGGCCCGCAAAGGGGTCATTGCGGTCTTCAGCAATGTTGCCTACAGAGGTTACAAAGGCATCTAATTCTTCAGGAGGCAATTTAGCAACTATCCTTTCCACGGGAAGAATGAGTTCATTTGTCTTTTTGAGAGGTGTCCCGATAGGCGCCTCCCCTCTGATAAAGAAGAAGTTGATGCCTGAGCTCGGAAAGAGTACGAATCTTAATACGCCGAAGGCAATGACGCAGCATAGGATGAACACAATAGTAAACCCTGCAACTATCTTGTATTTTCTATTTATAGCTGCGCTTACGATTTTGGAATAATTCCTGACCAGTGCCTTAAACCATGGCATATCTCTTGAGATACTTACCGGCTTTCCAAAGGTGTCATACCTTATCTTCACAAAATCAGCTAAGTGGCTTGGTAATATTATAAGGGCCTCTCCAAGCGAGGCCAGAAGGGCTACAATCAGGACAATGGGTATATTTCTGATGAATCTGCCTATGATGCCGGACATGAAAAGTAATGGAGTAAACGCAGCTATTGTAGTAAGGACAGCGCTTACAACTGGCCTCATGACTTCTTCTGTGCCTTTACTAGCTGCCTCCCTGGGCGGCATGCCCTGCTCCATATATCTATACGCGTTATCAGCAACTATAATCCCATCATCCACCAGCATACCAAGTACTATAATGAGCCCGAACATGCTTATCAGATTTATGGTGATCCCCATCATGCCCATTACTATAAAGGTCATGAAGAAGGCAATTGGTATCCCTAAGACAGTCATAAATGCTACGCGATGCTGTAAGAAAAGAAGCATTGAAGAGACAACAAGTATCAGGCTGGCCCAGCCGTTATTCTTCAGGATATTTAATCGCCTCTTTGCAAAAAAGGAATAATCGTTTATATATGAGATATTAAGATTATCGTGGCGGTCCTTCAGGAACCTGTCGCATGTCTTTTTAATTTGATCCGCAATAGTGATGGCGTCTCCTGACGCTTTCTTCATCACTATAAGGTTTATCGACCGCATGCCAAAGGTCTTATTGATTACGTCTTCTTTTTTAAATGAATCCTTTACTACAGCGACATCTTTTATCCTTAACCAGTTTCCCGAATCATTCGCCCTTATTATTACATCTTCCACTTCTTCTCTGGTAGTGAATTCGCCTGTTGTCCTGATGCTGTATTCTGAAGTTTCGGTATTTATTTCGCCTGCAGGCACGCTGATATTGCGGGAGGCAAGGGCCTGTTCTATCTCGTCAAAAGAGACATACAGATTCTTCATCTTTTCAGGCTCGGCATGTACCTGGATTTCTCTATCGCGGTATCCGGATTTTTTAAGCCTTGCAACGCCTTCTATATTTTCTAATTCGTCTTCCAAGACATCAGCATAATACTGCAGTTTTTTTTCGCTTATTTCTCCTGACAGAGAGACCTCGATTATAGGATATTGCTTGGTTGTGACTTCTACCACGACAGGGTCTTGATATATATCCTTGGGGAGGTCTTTTACCCTGTCTACGGCATTCTGGATATCGCCTATGACCTTCTTTTTATCCCGTTCATCAGGATCTATTTTTACTATGACAAGAGAGGCGCCCCCTGCCGAAGACGACTTTATCTCTTTTATACCGTCCACTTCTTTAAGTTCCTTTTCGATAGGGACAGTAATAAGTTTTTCTACATCTAACGGGGTCGCGCCGGGATAAAGGGTAGTTATACTTACGACATCAAAATCGACATTTGGGAATATCTCCCTATTTATACCCAGCACTACTATCAAACCGAATATGATAATGAGGATAGAGACGAGGTTGACAAAAAGAGATTGATTGACGCTGAACAGCGGTAAGCTCATATTACTATGTCTACTAAACAACGGTATCATTACAAAATCAAATATCAAAAATCAAATATCAAAATGACATATCAAAATGTAAAATTTCTTAAAAACATAGTCGTATTTAAAGGCGATTTAAAATTTTTGAATTTTGCATTGTAATTTTGATTTTTGCACTTTGATTTTTGAATTAAACCCTTATTTATTTGACAAAGCATCATATCTTAGCTTTGCACTGTGACTTTACTCCAGCCCTATATATTTTAAAAAACTGTCCTCGGCATCCCTCAACTCCAGTATGTAGATTTTATAATCAAGGTATGCCTTTAATGTTTTTAATCGTGCATTGAGAAGGTCTTCCTGATAGCGAATTAATGTATCCGAATTTGATCTGCCATGCCTAAACTTTTTTTGTTCTTGAGACAATTTTCCTTCCTGAAGGTTTTCCGCCATTTCTAATTTTGGTATATTAAGCCTTTCTACCGATAATTTTCTGAATCTTTCATCTATATCAGAGATGATTTGTCTTTCTGTTTTTTGCAAGTCTATAATCGCCTTTGCCTTTTCCAGCACAGCCTTTTCATATAGACTATGCGCCTCATTATTTTCAAGGGGGTATTTAAACTCGATGCCAACATAGTATTTGGGATTTGAATCCTCAATAACATCGCTGAGGGCTCTATAGTATTTGCCGTCAATGCCATTTGTAGCAAATGTTGCCTTTAGGTCTATCTCTGGGAGCCGTGCATTAGATTTCATTTTTAATTTTATTTTTTTTGCCTCCAAGTCATTTTTTTTGGATAGATAATCCCGCCTGTTATTAAAAGCAATCCTCAGACTTTCTATTAAATTTGCGTTAATATGTTCAATCTTAAGGGTATCGGTCGGGATTAATCTCGTCTCATTTTTTATGTTTAAGATGAACCTTAGCAGTTCCTCGGCGGTTTTCAGTTCGTTTAAGGAGATTAGTAATTCACTTTCTCGTATGTGCATATTTGCCTCGGCAGCGAGCACATCTCCTGATTCGACAAGGCCTATCTTTAGTTTATTGCGGTATTGATTAAAGAGCCTCATCGCCTTTTTAAATACCCCTTTTTTTATATTGAATTCCTCTTTTGTGTGCACAAGTTCCCAATATGCCTTTTCGGCTTGGATAAGGGCATTTTCTATTTTTATATATGAGTCAAGTTCAGCATTTTTAATATCCTGCCTTACTATCTCTACATCTCCGAGGTCGATTAAGCCGAAGAAATTTTTTGCCATTGGCTGTGTCAGGGTTATTTCTACCTGCGATTCATGATAGGGATTCAGAGAGACAAACGAAGAATTTGTCCATTCTCTTTTATTTGTGATGTCTATCTCAACGTCTGTCCCGCTTTTAAGCCTTTTATCTATACCTATATTATAGTTGTTTGTTATTGACTTGGAGCCTGGGATCGACGATGACTTCTTTAACTGGTCGTCAGTATAATCTATGGCGCCGTTTAAAATAGTATCAAAGACAGCCTCCTTATAACTGAGCTCTGTGCCTTTTATCCTTGAATCTAATTGCGCAAGTTTAATGTCCAGGTTATTGTTTATGGCGATCAACCTTACCTCATAAACGGATATGAATAATCTGCTTGGCCCTTTGGATTCTTGTGAAAAGATGTTTTTGGTAGATGAGAGAACGATTATATATATCAGAAATGAGATTACGCATATAGAGCCTTCTTTATTAGATAATCTGTGCAATCTTTTTGAGATCTCTGTAATCATACGCTATTCTTCTTTATCTACTAGCACACTGACAATCTTTTTAAGTATATTCAGATATTGATACTGCTCTTTTGGCGTAAGATGAATGAGGATATTTTTCCATCTATGGCGCACCGAATCTAAAAAACCTTCTACACTTTTTTTACCTTTTTTAGTAAGCGAGACCATTACAACCCGCCTGTCATCGGGATCCGCCTCCCGTTTGACATAGCCGGAGTTTACCAGTCTGTCTATAAGGCCTGTTGCAGTGGGGGGAGAGATACCGCGTTCCTTCGCAAGGGTCTTAAGTTTACAACGTCCATGGTCATGGATTGAAACAAGTATTATCATCTGAGCGCTTGTTATATTAGTTTTTGAAAGAAAATCGCTCCTTGCGCCCTTCATAAGCTTGGGTAACATTACAGAGATTTCATGGGTTATTTCGTCAATGGTAGCCATGGGCGGCCTCACTTAGTTAGCCTCACTAAATATTAGCCTATCTAACTAATTTTGTCAAGAAAAATCTGCCCTTCCTGGTAGAGACTTTTGGCAGATTTTTCTTGATCCTGAGGAGTCCTTGACATCAAAGATGTCAAGGACGACGAAGGATCTATTTAAGGGTAAAGATTAGATTAGCGTAATCGGTGAGTTAAGGTGGGTAATATTGCTTCGTTAGGCCAGCGGGTCCTGCCACCGCTGACACCCTGCTTGTCCTCGCTTTCGCTGCGGGCAAGCAGGGAACCTGTCAGCGGTGTCACCCGCTGGCTATATAAGT
>CAYZNX010000077.1:0-6052 GCA_964479825.1 uncultured Planctomycetia bacterium
AAACGTGGCCTTGATTATCTCATAAATAACGTGAAATACATGCCTCTGCCTTTCCTCTGTGGTCGCTGCGTCAACCTCATCAAATGCATTCTGCTGGAGATAGACAGTATCTATAAACTCGCCTTTTAAATACACAACAAAGTCATCCAGAGAAGTCCCTTCTTCTCCGACGACCTTCATCATCTGTTCTACCTCATGACTCCTTCTAAGGGTTTTCTGCGCCTCCCGAACCTCCTTGTCGTCAATAAAACTCGCATACTTACTCCAGCTCTCTAATGGGTCAATGGCAGGATATTTCCTGGCATTGGACCTGTCTCTTGAAAGGCCGTGAAATGCGCCTGCTACCTTCAAGGTCGCCTGCGTAACCGGCTCTTCAAAGTTACCGCCTGCAGGGCTCACTGTGCCGCCTATTGTTACTGAGCCAATACTGCCGTCATGCAGACGCACAACCCCTGCGCGCTCGTAAAACGAAGCTATCCTTGTCTCTAGATACGCAGGAAATGCCTCTTCGCCAGGGATCTCCTCTAATCTCCCTGACATCTCTCGCATTGCCTGCGCCCATCGCGAGGTTGAATCAGCCAGTAAAAGCACATTCAGGCCCATCTGCCTGTAATACTCTGCTATAGTAACAGCTGTATATACGCTTGACTCTCTCGCAGCAACCGGCATTGAACTGGTGTTGCAGATAATTACTGTCCGTTCTATCAAAGTCCTGCCTGTCCTCGGGTCAATAAGTTCAGGAAATGTCCTCAGTGTCTCTACTACCTCGCCTGCCCTCTCTCCGCACGCAGCAATGACAACAATATCAACCTCTGCATGCTTGCTTATAAGCTGCTGTAGGACCGTCTTTCCAGAGCCAAATGGGCCAGGGACGCAGTATGTCCCGCCCAAGGCAACAGGCATTAACGTATCAATAATCCTGATCTTTGTAATAAGCGGCCTTGAGGGCTTTAATTTTTCAGCATATGCTGTTATGGGAATCTTCACCGGCCAAATCTGCTGCATAGTAGCGATGTGAACCGCGCCGTGCTCATCTTTAAGTCTTGCGATTGGCTGTTTCAATGTATATTTGCCCTTATCTGCTATATCCTCTATCTCAAGTTCTCCGTCTAATAGAAATGGAACCATAATCCAGTGCTTAAATATGCCCTCCTCTACAAAACCCAATCTTTGACCTGCCTTAACCCTGCCGCCTTTCTCAACTGAAGGCGTAAATTCCCATTTGGTTTTATCAGATAATGCCTCGAGATATACCCCGCGCTTTAAGAAAAACCCGCATTCCTTAGCAAGTTGCGGCAAGGGATTTTGCAATCCATCAAAAATCTGGCCCAAAAGTCCAGGTCCTAATTCAACAGAAAGAAGTTCATCTGTAAACTCCACCTTCTCGCCAACCTTCAACCCTTTTGTGTCTTCATAGACCTGCAATTCTGCTTTATTGCCCCTTACGCGAATCACCTCAGACTTTAACCGTTCGTCCTTATGTATAATAAAGGCAACCTCATTCTGAACAACATAATCATTGAATTCGACGATGGCCATATTCCCATTTATACCTGTGATCCTGCCTTCGCGCTTACCGCCCATACCTATATACCCTTCTCCAATAATTCCTGTAAAACCTGCATGCCGTCGCCTGAGTTTATCCTGTCCCAGCGCTCCAATATCTGCAACTGCAATGCGTATGTAATCAAACAATCGATATCAAAATAATGCCCTTTTTTGAGCTCCTCTATCCTATCCCACCTCATGCGGTCCAGAGAAAGCTCTGCCTCAAGCGGAGAGTCCTGGCTTAGTACCCATTGCGCGAATATTGACAAAGATGGGTCTCTTAAGCCTTCTCCTCTAATATATCTAGAGGGCTCTTTTCCATATCTCAATGTTCGCCTCCAGGCCATTTCATTCCTTAAGGTCGTATTAAATCTTTTCCATTCTCTCAATCTATAAGAAGGATCTTCTGTATCTTCGCCGGGAGATATATTTACCCTCTCAATAGTCCTGAAGTCGGCTAGGTTCAAATGGGTCTTACAAAGAGAAATAAAATCAGTGTAAGATATTGGCGGTCTTACCCCAAATTCAAGCATTGGCAAACTTGCGACTAAATAATAATATTGTGTCATATGCCCTTTAATAACTTAGCGATTTCTGGGTTGAGATAGGCGCAGAGTGCCTCCTGCAGGGCCTCACTTGAAAAATCAAAAAACGATTTACCTTTATCAAAGCTTATAAAAAAGCCTGCATTGATACTCTTGGAAGGTTTGAATTCTATCCCCCCCTTGAGTCTTTCTTTTAACTTTGAAATAAAGGTGTTCTTTAATTTCTCAAGATCATCCTCTTTTAACAATACTGTTATATCCGAAGCCTTGCCAGACTTTTCAATATAGTTTTCTATGACCTTTTCCAGGATAAGTGCCATATCTTCACGTGAGATCACCTTCTCTATCTCAGCACCTACAATCCTATCAAATATCTTTACAACCTCATCCTTGATAGAAAGAAGAAGATCCCTCGACGCCTGTCTTAAAGCAATCTCGGTAGCGTCTTTTGTCTTCTTGGCATCCAGCTTAGCCTGTTCAATGATATCATCAGCCTGTCTTTTTGCGGCCTCAATGAGCCTCTCGGCATCCTTCTTTGACTTATACTCTATCTCCTTGGACTTCTCTTCTGCCTGCTTTACGCCTTCTTGATTAATCCGCTCAAGAAGTTCTTTTAGTTTTTCTGACATGATATACTCCTCTTTCTAAATCCTGCTTAAATTACCGGCTGCCTGGTTTAATTGCCTCAAGCCCTTCTTTGCATAAAAGGCATTGTTCGGGGGGGGAGACTGGGAGATCCAAATTTATTAGACTTTTAAATTTTACACCAAAATCAATTTTTTTTCCACTCCTATCTACAATACATCCAACGCCTATTACAGCTGCGCCTTTAGATTTTACGACCCCTATCACCTCATTTGTTGAAATGCCTGTTGTGATAACATCTTCTACCACCAAAACCCTCTCAGTCGGCGCCAACTCAAAACCTCTTCTCATGACCATCAGGCCGTCTTTTCTTTCTGTAAAGATAGACCTTATAGACAATGCCCTGGCAGTTTCATAAGAGACAATTATGCCTCCAACCGCAGGCGCTATTATACATGTTGGCTTATTCTTTTTAAAGTAATGCGCAAGCTGCGCACATAATTTTTCGGCATACCGTGGATACTGTAATACACGAGCGCACTGTAAATACCTGTCGCTGTGCAAACCGCTCGACAATATAAAATGCCCTTTAAAAAGGGCGCCTGTCTTCCTAAAAAGTTCCAATATCTCCTTTTTCTCCATATCCTTCAAAAATAACTTCACATTTTAAGCAATGCTTAAAATGTGAAGTTAAGATATGCCCTCTAATGCCTTAAGAGGGTCTTTTGCCTTTGTAATTGAACGGCCTATCACAATATAATCTGCGCCTCGTTCAATAGCCTGTTGCGGCGTAGCTATTCTTTTTTGGTCCTGTTTTTCCCCTCCCTCTGGTCTTATGCCAGGTGTCACTATTAAAAAATTGTCTCCCATGTCTTCCCTGATCTTATGTGTCTCTTGAGGAGAGGCCACAACACCATCAAGGCCAGACTCTTTTGCCAATCTTGCGAGACTCACGACCTGATTCTCTGAAGACTTATTTATCCCAATCTGCTGCAGGGTCCTGTCATCCATGCTTGTAAGAATAGTTACGCCTAGAATTTTCGGCCTATCCACACCCAGCTTCATGCCTTCTTCCTCCGCCCCTTCCAATGCGCCTTTCATCATATCGCTTCCACCCAATGCGTGGACATTGAACATAAATACGCCCAATCGAGTAGCTATCCTTGCCGAGGCGCGCACGGTATTAGGGATATCGTGAAATTTCAAATCCAGAAAGATATCCCTATCGTATTTTTTAATAATCTCTATTGCCTTTGGCCCACACGAATAGAATAATTCCATGCCGACCTTGAAGATATTCACAAAAGGGCTTAATATGTCTAAAAGGCGTTCCTCTTCTTTTATGGTATTTACGTCCAGTGCTATAATAAGCCTATCCTTTATCATCAAGGCTCCCTGTAAGTTTATTGATATTATCTATTCTATTCTTTCTTAAATAACCCTCTATGCCTTTTATTATTTTCACAGAGATATCTGGCTGGACAAAATTACTAGTCCCGACCTGAATAGCGCTGGCGCCTGCTATCATAAACTCGATTGCGTCGCTGTAATTCATTATCCCGCCAATGCCAATAACCGGCTTCTCAATACTCCTTGCAACCTCCCATACCATCCTCAAGGCAATGGGTTTTATGCACGGCCCGCTCAGGCCTCCTATGATACTCCCTAATTTTGGTTTTTTTGTATCTATATCTATGGCCATTCCAAAAAAGGTATTTACAAGGCTCACAGCGTCTGTTCCGGCCCTACACGCTGCCTGAGCTATTTCAACAACACAAGTTACATTTGGAGAAAGCTTTGTAATTAATGTCTTATCTGTTATATTTCTAACTGCTTTAACAAGCCTATATACAGCATCTTTATCCTGTGCAATCAACCTCCCAGCTTTCCAGCTTTCCAGCTTTCCAGCTTTCACATTCGGACATGATATATTTAATTCCAGCCCGTCTACGCCTCTTTGCCCATCCAACTTTTTAGCCAGCCTGCGAAATTCTTCTATTGTTCCGCCTGATATGCTTACAATAATAGGGGTGCCGATCTCTGAAAGATATGGCAGTTTCTCGTCTATAAAATTCTCTACACCCTCGTTCTGCAGTCCTATTGAATTAAGAATCCCTGAGGCTGTCTCGCAGATTCTTGGCATAGGATTGCCTGACCTCGGCTCAAGGGTAATCGTCTTTGTTACGATTGCGCCCAGTGTTTTTAAATTCAGGAAATCCTTGAATTCTCTGGCATATCCAAAGGTGCCTGATGCAACCAGCACAGGGTTCTTTAATTTAATCTTTCCTATTTTTACCATCAATCATCCAAATAACTTCACAAAATAAGCATTGCAGAAAATGTGAAATTAAGCGACCAATTCATCTATATTAAAGACAGGGCCGTCTTTACAGGCGAGTTTATAAAACCCGTCTTTAACCTCGACTGCGCACCCTAAACATGCGCCAAAACCACAGGCCATTTCTCTCTCCAGCGAAACTTGGCACTCTATGCCCTTTGGCTTACAAACATCAAAAATGCGCTGGAGCATTGGCTGAGGGCCGCAGGCGTATATAGTTGTTCGTCGTCCGTTGTTCGTTGTTCGTAAAAACTTCTCAAATAGTTTAGATACAAATCCTCTATAACCCCTGGTTCCGTCATCTGTTGCAATATGGACTTCTGCGCCCAACTTTTTAAACTCTTCCTCGCACAGAATCAGCCTTTTTGTTTTCGCACCTATAAAAACTATTATCTTGATTTTCATTTTTTGATTTTTGATTTCCTGTAGTTTTTCTGCAAGAAAAAATAGCGGCGCAACACCTATGCCGCCGGCGATTAGTATCGTGGATAGTGGATAGTGGATAGTGGATAGCGGCAAGGTAAAACCATTTCCCAAAGGACCAAGAATATCTACAAAGTCACCTTGTCTTTTCTTAGCTAAAATCCCAGTCCCTCTACCCACAACTTCGTACAAAATCTCTATTCCATTGAGCCTTGAGCCTTGAGCCTTGAGCCTATGAATGCCAAGCGGTCTCCTCAGCAAAGGATCCATGCTATGGCTCAGCCTTACCATCACAAACTGGCCTGGCATTGCATTTTTCGCAATAAAAGGAGCCGCAAGGGTCATCTTAAAATACCCTGAAACTGTCTCTCTGTTAGATAAAATTACTGCTCTTACGTCTCTCATCTTAACTTTTAAATTAGCCTCACTGCGTTCGGCTAATTGATTACACAGATTATCGGCTTATAAGATGCTATATAAGATTACACAGATAAAAACGTAAGAAGACAATCTGTGTAATCTGCTTTTTCCGCCGAAGGCGGACCTGCCTCTGGCAGGAAAATCTGTGTAATCATATCATTGAAATGCCATATAATAAATTATAAACTTTTAT
>CAYZNX010000078.1:0-5951 GCA_964479825.1 uncultured Planctomycetia bacterium
CAGCAGGGTGGCCGCCGGTGGCAGGACCCGCTGGCCTCATAGAAGCAACATTACCCCCGATAACTCACCGATTACATTTTTGTGATTAAAGGTATTGACAAAATTAATCTTTGATGGTATAAAAATAAATAAGTGAGGACATAAGTTACGGAGCCCTCTATAAAGCTAAGGCGACGTAACTTATATGTCCGAACTTACCCTTGACATTCTGCTAATCAATTACACCGACAAAATGTCAAGGGTCAAATTCGCACTATCAAAGAAGTGAAACATAGAAGTGCTCATTTGAGGAGGAGGAGCGATGGGTAAATACATAACTGTTTTAGGAGGCTTAATAAGTATCCTTATTGGTATATGGGGTATTAAGACATGGTGGTGGAGTTTCGCCGAGCTCTTAAAGGGTTCAGTGCCGCCTATACTTGTACTCGGAGGACTTGCAGCATTTTTTGCAGGCATAAGCGAGATAAAGGATTCTATGCAGGTAAAGAAAGAAAAAGAAAAAGAAAAAAAATAAAATACGGGATTTTCTGTTTTATTGGGTAGGCCCGAGTGAAAACAAGGGCCTATCTTCATTTGAGGAGGTGTATATTTTATGAATTACATGAAGACTTTTTTTCTTCTAGCCTTACTTACCATGCTTTTTGTATTGGCAGGCGGTTATTTTGGCGGGCAGATAGGGGCGACTTATGCATTTATATTTGCCCTTATAATGAATCTTGGGGCATACTGGTTTAGCGATAGAATAGTTTTAACGATGTATGGCGCAAGAGAGGCAGATGAAGCCGAGGTCCCGGAGCTTTATAACATAATTAGGGAGTTAGTACTTGCTGCAAATCTTCCAATGCCTAAGGTCTATATTGCACCTCAGAGTTCACCAAATGCATTTGCCACTGGCCGTAATCCAGGCCATGCGGCAGTCTGTGTTACCCAGGGGATATTGAATATTTTAAACCGTGAGGAGTTAAAAGGAGTCGTAGCGCATGAACTTTCACATATAAAAAATAGAGACACACTTATAATGACTGTGACAGCGACTATTGCTGGCGCTATTACAATGCTTGCAAGTTGGGCGCGATGGGCTGCTATATTTGGGGGGAGTGGAGGAAGAAGCGGAAGGGATAGGAATACTAATGCATTCGGATATCTGTTGATGCTTATAGTTGCCCCTGTTGCAGCTATGCTTATACAGCTGGCAATTTCAAGGTCAAGAGAGTATGCAGCTGACAAGAGAGGCGCTTATATAGCTGCCAGCCCTTTTGGCCTTGCTAACGCATTGTTGAAATTAGAAAGAGGTGCCAGGGCCTACCCCATGCATACAAACCATGCCACTGCGCACCTTTTTATAGTAAATCCTCTTAGCGGCGCAGGAATAGCTGCCCTCTTTAGCACCCACCCACCGGTTAAGGATAGAGTGGCAAAATTACACAGCCTTAACTTCACAAAATAAGCAATGCTTATTTTGTGAAGTTAGCGCCTTAACCTTACAGCTTAAAGTTAGCATTATATGTGTCAGCTTTGTTTAGCCACAAGGAGGTATATATGGTAGATCTCAGTCCTAAATACAGTCAGGATATAAGGGCTATCAATGAGAAGGTGGAAGAGGCCAGTCTTTTTGTGCAACAGTTAAATGCTGAACTGTCCAAAGTAATTGTCGGCCAGAGGTATGTGATAGATAGACTTTTAATAGCGCTTCTTGCAAATGGCCACATATTGATAGAAGGTGTTCCTGGCTTGGCAAAGACACTTGCTGTCAAGACGCTGGCTAAATGCATCCACACCAGATTTCAGAGGATACAGTTTACGCCTGATCTGCTGCCGGCAGATTTAATAGGGACCCTCGTCTATAATCCAAAGGATGGGCAATTTACGACAAAGAAAGGCCCGGTCTTTTCAAATCTGATATTAGCGGACGAGATAAACAGGGCACCTGCAAAGGTACAGAGTGCGCTTTTAGAGGCGATGCAAGAACGGCAGGTAACAATAGGGGATAATACCTTTATGCTTGAGGACCCATTTTTAGTTTTAGCAACGCAGAATCCTATAGAGCAGGAAGGCACATATCCTCTTCCAGAGGCACAGGTAGACCGGTTTATGCTTAAGATAAAGATAGGCTATCCTGACAGAAAAGAAGAGAAGGTCATTATGGAACGCATGGCTGGACATGACCCTCAGGAGGTCAGCGCTGTTATTTCCCCAAAAGACATTATAAAGGCGAGAGAGATAGTAAGCGAGATTTATATTGATGACAAGGTTAAGGATTATATAGTAGATTTGGTTTATGCTACACGCAGCCCTGAAGACTATAAACTAGATATCAAAAACTTTATTGCGTATGGCGCCTCTCCAAGGGCATCCATCTATTTGAACATAGCGAGCAAGGCGCATGCATTTATTAAAGGCAGAGGTTATGTGACTCCGGAGGACGTGAAGGCAATCGGCATGGATGTATTTCGCCATCGCGTGATTGTTACCTACGAAGCAGAGGCAGAAGAAAAGACAAGCGAGGATATAGTTAAGCAGGTCTTTGATGGGATAGAGGTGCCATAATGCTCTGTCAAATAAATAACGCTTTAATGTAAAAATCAAAATGCAAAAATCAAAATTACAATGCAAAATGCAAAATTCAACTTCGGGGTACCTTTTACCATCTATCTTTTATTTAATTTTTGGATTTTGATATGTCATTTTGATATTTGATTTTTGATATTTGAATTTAAAATGATGGTATTATTTAGTTGATATGGCACCATGATTCCTAAAGAAATACTCAAAAAAATCAGGCAGGTTGAAATCCGCACTGGAAGGATTGTCAATGATGTATTTGCGGGGAAGTATGAATCAATATTTAAGGGCCGCGGCATGGAGTTTCACGAGGTACGTGAATATGTGCCAGGTGATGATATACGTTCTATAGACTGGAATGTCACTGCCAGGACAGGCCATCCATTTGTTAAGAGGTTTATTGAAGAGAGGGAACTTACTGTTTTATTAATGGCTGATATGAGCGCATCCGGATATTTCGGCACACGCAATAAAATGAAGAGGGATGTAATGGCAGAGGTTGGGGCGATACTTGCATTTAGTGCGATAAAGAATAATGACAAGGTGGGACTTTTACTTTTTACAGACAGAGTGGAGAAATTTGTTGCGCCAAAAAAAGGAAGGGTTCATGTCCTTAGGGTCATAAGAGAACTGTTATATTATAATACAAAAGGAAAAAGAACGAATATAAATGCCGGCCTTGAATACATCGGAAAGGTTTTAAAAAAGCGCGCTGTGATTTTCCTGATGTCGGATTTTATTGACTCTGGTTACGAGAGGCTCTTAAGGATTCTAAATAGACGCCACGATATTATAGGTATTTCCATTTCTGACCCGAGAGAGACATGGCTTCCTGATGTAGGGCTTATAGGGCTTGAGGATGGAGAGACAGGAGAGGTTGTTTATTTAGATACAGCGGATAATCTGTTACAGAACGAGTTTACTAAAAGGAGGACATCTTTTATAGAAAGCCGCAATAAGGCATTTAGATCAATGTCCCTCGACTCTATGGACATATCCACTGATAAGTCGTACATGGAGCCTCTAATGCTGTTCTTTAAGACGCGTGATAAAAGATTTAGATGAAAAGGTTTTACGCCGTCTTTGTCACTATATTCTGGCTAATAATGATGGGATTTCTTTTTCAAAGAGATGTCCTGCCCGCCTTTGTTATAAATAATCCTGTAGGATATAAAATAAACCTGACGCAAGACTGTCCTGTCCGGGAGTCTTGGATGGGGATATACTTTAAAGATAAGAGGATAGGTTTTTCAAATAGTGTTATAAGTCAGGATGTTGAGGATGGGGTTAGTGGTTACAGGATAGACGAAACAAGCCTCTTGCGGCTAAAGATGCTGGGAGAAAAAAAATTTATAAGGATAAAAGGGTCCAGCTTTTTCAGTGAGGATTATTTATTGAAGAATTTTAGTTATAACCTTGCCTTCGGAGAACAAAGGCTTGATGTGTCTGGGGCTGTTACAGGCAGGGACATAAGGCTTACCATGGATATAGGCGGCTATAAGAAAGAAGAGGTAATAAGATTGGATCAGGGCACATTAATCTCAAACACTGTGAGCCCTATGCTGTTATTCAAAAAATTTGATACTAATAAAGAAATAACTTTTGACATATTTAATCCAGTTACCTTTGGGACACAGAGAGCGAGGATTGTGAATATCGGAAAGGAGCTCATGGAATTCGGCGGAAAGGGATACGAGGTTAATATCTTTGAGACAGACATATCTGGGATAAAAACTAAGACGTGGATGACACTGGATGGGGATATATTAAAGGAGGAATCTATGCTCGGTCTTACGATGTATAAACAAGGCCCTGAGAGCGCATTAGATATAGCCGGCACATTATCATTTGAGGCACAGGATCTGGCATTGGAATTTTCAATATCTCCTAATGTAGAGATACTGAACCCAAGAGGCGTCTCCTATCTAAAGATATATAAGGATAGCGATGTAGTTGAAATATTTAGAGACAATGGGCCACATGGAGAGGATGTTTTATCCATTCCAATAGAAAATATACAGGATGAGGATTTTATTTACTCAAGCGACGATAGGATAATCGGCCTTGCCAGGCAGATTATTGGGAATGAAAAAGATAGCTGGGTTGCGTGCAGAAAGATTCTCCATTGGGTATATAATAATATTGAAAAGGTTCCTACGCTGAGTGTCCCGTCAAGCCTCGATGTGCTGCATATGAAACAGGGTGACTGCAATGAGCATACGGTTCTATTTACTGCACTTACGCGTTCAGTAGGAATCCCTACGAAGATGGTAGCAGGCCTTGTATATTTAGATGAGGGGTTTTATTATCATGCCTGGCCAAAGGTATATATTGGCGAATGGGTGAATATGGACCCTACACTCGGCCAGGAGATTGCAGATGCGACACATATACCGCTTTTAGAAGGCGGGTTAAAGGATCAGATAGAGCTGATTAGAATTATAGGAAACCTGAAGATAAAGATTATAGACTATAGATGATACAGACGCGTAATCTGACAAAACGATTCGGCCAAAAGATAGCAGTCAATAGTCTGGACCTTGAGGTTGCAAGAGGCGAGGTATTTGGCTTTTTGGGCCCTAACGCAGCCGGAAAGACTACTACAATAAAATTACTTACAGGCCTATTGAGACCTACAAGCGGCTCTGTATCTATTTGCGGCTACGATATACAGAAAGATTATGTAAGAGCAAAATCAGTAATGAGTTATATCCCTGATGTGCCTTATTTGTATGAAAGGCTTACAGGCCGGGAGTTTTTGAGATTTGTATCAGAGATCTATAAGCTGGATGCAGCAGTTTCGTATAAAAAGATAGGAGAATTACTATCATTTTTTAATTTAGATACATACGCGGACATTTTAATAGAGGAATATTCTCATGGAATGCGCCAGAAACTTGTTATTTGCGCTGCCCTGCTTCATAGCCCGCGGGTGATTATAATAGATGAGCCCATGGTCGGCTTGGATCCAAAGACATCGCGTCTTGTAAAGGACATCTTTAAAGAGAGCGCGCGAAATGGTATTACTATATTTATGTCCACGCACACCCTGTCTATCGCAGAGGAGTTATGCGACAGGGTAGGGATTATTGATAACGGGGTTCTCATCGCAATGGGTAGCATAGATGAGCTTCGCAGGGTAAGTGGCATAGATGGGAAATTAGAAGAGATATTTTTGAAGATTACCTAAATTTAACTTTACAAAATGAGAGCACTGAAAAAGTCTAAAAACAGGCAATGCTCTCTGAGGTTACTGATAGCTTTTTTGGACTTTTTCAGCAACCTCAAAATAAGCCCTTGGCATCTTTGATGTCAAGGGTGGAATTAAGTATAAGGTAACCGGTGAGTTATCAGGGGTAATATCGCTTCTCTAAGGCCAGCGGGTCCTG
>CAYZNX010000079.1:0-5946 GCA_964479825.1 uncultured Planctomycetia bacterium
GCTTCGGGCTTAACTTCACAAAATAAGCATTGCAGAAAGTGTGAAGTTATTTTCGTACAAGGCTATCCTCTTCCTTGTGCATGCCTTTAAATATCATTACGACCCGCCTTGCGCCTTCGCCTTCCATCACCCACTTAAATCCTAAGATTGCCGCGCCTGCAAGAAACTGCAAAAAGAATCTCCTGAATACAAAAGAGAGCACAAACAAAAACATTGCGCCGAAGAGCCACTTTAACTCAGGGTGCCTCTTCTCTTTCAATCCTAACCTTTCTCTTATTCTTCGCCTCAACAATGGCGGGCAGTGTTTAAAGCCGCCGCGGCCTGCCTCATATGCTAACACGAGTAAATCAAGGCACCGGCTACAGCCGGATATGTGCTCCTCTATGCTGCGGCGCTCTGCCTCTGGAGGCCTTTCGTCCAAGTATGAAGATAGCGCTTTTTCGTTTAGACAATCCATATTATATCACACCCTTCTTTTAATTAGACACATAATACCTCTATTTTCTTTCAATATCCTTCAGCCTTTCTCTCAACAGCTTTTTCTTGCGCGCGATAATCGTAGAGACTGTATTTATAGACATTTTCATAAAACCTGCAATCTCTCTGTGTTTCTTTCCATAAATCATATTTAACCTGCATATAATCTTCTCTCTTGCATCAAACCCATCTATAAGGCCCTCGAGTTTCAAGGACAGGCCGTCGTCAGCCTCCTGAGGACTATCTACCTTCAAATCCTCAATCTTATAGAATTCCTCCTCGCGTAAAAGTCTTTCTTTTCTCCGGCGCATCATATAGTTCAGCGCCCGTGTCTGGGCCATAATACTCAGCCACGCTGTTATCTTTTTCCTATCCCGTATTTCCTCTAACCTGCGTTTCTCCCATATCTCAAGAAATACAGACTGCACAATATCTTCTATATCCTGCTTGCCAAATACAAAACCGTTTCTCTTCAGCCTCTCCCGCGCTGAAAAATACAAAAGGCCTGAGAATCGCTCTATGAACTTTCCCCAGGCCTTTTCTTCGTTCCGTATGCACTGTTCAATCAGGTCATGACAATCTTCTGCCATGCCATGATACTATCACAGGCTCATTTAAAACACCATAGCCCCATGGTCATTATAATATGCCTCATCGCTAACTTCACAAAATAAGCATTGCAGAAAATGTGAAGTTATTCAGCTGCTGCAGGTAGAGGAGCTGGAGACTGAGTAGGGCCAACCTCTCTTATCTCTTTTGTATCTCTATTCAAATCATATATCTTATTAGGGTCCATCCTGAAGCCGAATTTTTCCTCCATCTGCCTGTCTATCTCAGTTAGATTATTCTGCTCCATTGCAAAATACGCCTGCAATACTCCCATCCTGCCAAATGTCGCCTGCTTTGCAACATAAAGCTGCTCAAACCCTCCCATCTCCTCGCTATCCTTAAAAGTATATATCAATCTTGGCTCTTCTCCAGTAGGAGCGGCAATAGCCTCTTCTACTTTTTTTACCTCTTCCTTGTCCTTTTCACTATCCTTGTCCTTGCGCCTTGCAAATGCCGCATCATTAGAGATAAATATAATGCCTCCTGCAAACACAACAAGCGCCAATAAAACCATGACCTTTTTCACTGCTACACCTCCTCTTTAATGAAACCCTAAAGGGTTAATTCCCGGACCTAGGCCGCACAGACTCGAAAATTCACTACCTTCTCCAAAAGAGCCATCTCCTCCATCCTTGTTTCTTTGGCTCTTCTACCCGGGCCTCCTCCTGTTCTACCTTAGCTGCAGGCGAGGTTGAAACTGGCTTTATCTCCTTCTCCTTAGCGGCCTTTTTCGGACCAAAACCCATCTCATCAAGCCCCTTATCTGCCTCGGCCTTCATCCAGTCCTCCTTTGCCTCGGCACTCACCTTCTCAAAAGCCTTTCTTGCCTCTTCTATCCTTCCGCTATCCTTAAGCATCACTGCCTTCTCTAATGTATAGTTCAGGTTACCCGCGTCCAAACCCTCTGCCTTTGCAATCTGAGCCAGCGCCGCATCCACATCTCCCCATCTATATAAAAGGCCTGCATATTTCGAATGCAGCGAAGGGTCATCCTTTACCATAGCTAATACTGTCTCCCACGTGTTTTTCGCATCCTCCTTCTTCCCAACCTCGTTATAAAGATTAGCGACGCGTTCAAGTAAAGACGCCTCATTCGGCGCCATGGATATCATCTTTTGCAGCAACATTATAGCCTCACTAAAATTCCCTCTTGCTTCGTAAATACTGAGCATGCGTTCGCTTATAACCCTATTGTCAGGAAAGACCTCCAGGGCCTTTTTGTATATCTCAATGGCCTTTTCCATCTCGCCTTTCCTTACATACAACTCACCGAGCCGATTATATTGAGTTATATCATCCGGCCTTTCCTCCAGCCCAACTGCAAACTCGGGTAAGACCTCATCAAGACGATTCTGTCTTTGATAAATATTCAAAAGCTCTCCTGTTGCCCAATCCTTAAACCATTGTTCATCTGTTACCTCAACAATCCTCTTATAGACATTTTCCAGCTCCCCATCATCCCCTGCTATTTTGTAAATATCAGCGAGGTTCCTAAGATGCCAGACATTCTCCGGCTCGAGTTCGACCGCCCTCTTTGCTAAAGATACAGCGCGTTCCAAATTCCCTGCATCCCTGTAAAAATTTGACGCCCATATCATTACATTCGCGTCTGCAGGGTTTTCTGCAATGCGCTTCTCCCACGTGGCCTCGGCAGCGCTCTCAGGCTCCCCGGAATAGACAGGGAATGACAGCAAAAAGACCATAGCTAAAAGCAAAGACAAAGATTTTTTCATTAGTACCTCCGGTATAATGATATCATAACTTCACATTTTCTGCAATGCTTATTTTGTGAAGTTAATTCCATAGAAAAATGAAGGCGGCTATGCTGAAAAAGAACAGGGCCGTAGCAATCTTGACCTTGCCCAAATTCTGCTGCAACACCCTGGCCCACCATGCAGAGCTTACCCCGGCCAGGGCCCCGAGAAATACAACCACCAACGGCACGATAAACATCAGATTATAAAGCAATAAAAACGAAAGCGCCCTCCACCACATCACCTTCATCTTTAATATAAAGGTAAGGGTAGGCAGATAAACCTGGCCTGTGCACATTGACTCTAAAAGCGACACCAGAACCCCTACGCTAAATGCAATCATCAAAAGCCGAATCAATCGTCTACTGCCCTTATCCTTTACACTGCGCATGGATTTATGTATCGTGTTTTTTATTGAACTCGGAAGCTGAAGGAGCATTCCTTTGGCCTGGCCTGTCTTTTTAAACAGGCAATAATCGTATAAACTGCCTATGCCGAGGCCGATTGCGAGCCCGGCGACTGCCATATCAAAATATTTGGAAAACACAGTAAAGAGCCTGAGTCTTTGAAGCCCTGCAAATGCGCCAATTCCTAATCCTAAATATGTGAGGAACACTGCCAGTGTGAATGACACGCCCACTAGGATAATCTCGCGCCTGCTAAAACCTGTTAAGCTAAGAAAGGATAAGAAGAATATGATGGTGCTGAATGCGCATGGATTTATGCCGTCAAGGAGCCCTGCCCCGGCAATGGCAAACGGCGTAAAGGACTTGAAGCGCCTGATTAAAATGCCGGGTTCACCCGCCGGCCTTACGGCCTCGCTCTTGCTGGGGTTTTTTTTTAAGATGATTCCCCTGAGATTATCCTCTATCTCGTGCCTGCCTATCAATACTGTTCCGGCAACAAATATCTCAGGGATCTGGCCGGCTCCAAGCACTCCAAATTCTTCCTCCATCTTCAGCTTCTTCTCGAAATTCTCCTGGACCGATATGTCATAAGCCTCCACTCTAATGCCACTGCCAAACTCCTGCTCTAACTTAGGGAAATACTCGCCTATAAGCCACTGGCAATGCGGGCACTCGGGCCTGTGAAAGGCAATTATAGGAAGCGGCCCTTCACTCTTGGCTCCGGGTAGAAGAGAGGGCGACGAAGAAACATTAAGGGGTTTTACAAACGCCCGCAGTTTCACCAAAGACCTGAATAGAACCCTGTTCTCCCACACAAATGTCTGCGAGGCCGTGATGCCAAGTTCTTTTGCCAGATTGAAATCAGCTTCTAAAAGCGCAATTCCCTCTTCCCTGCGCAAGTCAATCTCAGACGCACTAATGCCTAACTCGGCGGAGGCCGCTTCAAAACCCTTTCCCTCCCGGCTCTTCTCCAGATACCCCCAGAACTTGTCCGGGTAGTATTTCTGAATCAACAGCTGCCTGATATCCTCCTTTATGCCTTCAGGCCCGTGCGGAGAGTCTATCCCGAACTCACGAAAGGTAGCGATATAATGACATGCCACATTCATCGCGCCCGGATTTTTTTTCATAAAATTAGATATCTGGTAAAGGCTATCCTTGGCGCCAGGGTCATGGCTCATGATAAAGATATCCAATAGGGCCTCCTTTTTCTCTCTCTTAAAAAACATCACGCCTGACTGTAAAAGTATGTTCTCAGGAATAACATACTCGGCCATCCTCCGTTCAATCATACCCTGCCGCACCAGGTCAAAAAACCTCTCGCTCTGCTCAATCTCTTTATCAAATATCACATATGGAATAAACTGCATACCGAGCTTCTCAATCCACATCTCTGCCTCAGGCGTATTGTAGTTCAGAAAACGCGGCCTGGCGCCGCTGATAACTACCTCAATACTCTTCTCCCACTCACGGCTAATCTCCTCTATGTCCTCAGAGGTAATGATAACGTAACCCACGTCAGAAGCTGACGCAGACTTACCCCCAAGGCCCAATATCACAACAGCCAGAAATACCGCTACTAAATGCCTCACAGTAACCTCCTAAATTTTATTATTCCTCTAACTTTTAGTAAAGTTTATACCATAAATCCCCATTTGTCCATAGGAAAAACTAATTTTGTGGCGGCGGGAATGGATTGTAGTTGCCTGAAGCTCAGGAGCCCAGCCTTCAGGCTGTCTGCGCAATGAAACCCTAAAGGGTTAATTCCTGAGCTCAGGAGCCCAGCCTTCAGGCTGTCTGCCCCATAGTTGAAAAAAACACAAAACCCCGCATTTAGCGGGGTGTCCCTCATAAAGCCTCAATAGTCGGATCTGTCTTTATTTGTTTATCTCGCGAAAACCTATAGCAGGATATATTTTAGCGGGCAGATCATTCAGAATCCGTATTTTAGCCTTCTGGCTTTTGCGTGTCGCGTTACTCTTATAACGTTTCGTAGGCTTACATAGCCCGCAGGTACCTCGGCGAAATCTCATATTTTAAGCCAGCATCATCTTCATAGAAACAAGCTCACGCTTGAATGGATCTAACACTAACCCTAATGTCTCAAGAGTCAACGCCCCCAGGAGGGCCTCATCGCCTCTTTCTCCAAGAATTACAGGCGTCGTGCCATGCAACCCTTTATATGAAAAGTGTATCTCGGAAATTTTTCTTTTAATAGTTGTCCCGTCGGCCAAAGTAAACCTGACTTCACGCATCGGCTTTAATCTGAATTCCTTGCAAATATTCTCAGGAAGAAGAGTATAGGTTGCTCCGCTGTCCACCAGGAACTCTACATCTCTGCTCTTACCTCCTTTGCTGACTTTCGCTAATACCTTTGTCATTCCCATATCTCTCACCCCCAGAATAGAGATTACCACAAACTTAAGACATTTGCAATATTTTATTTCTATGCTGTCCAGCGGGAGCCCAGCCTTCAGGCTGTCTGCGCTTAACTTCACAAAATAAGCATTGCAGAAAATGTGAAGTTATATTTGGATAGCACCCGATTTATTCAACCTTCATACCGTCTATCTTAAAACCGTCAAGTTTGACGTCGCTCACTCCCAGGTTCACTACTGCTGACTGATACCATCCTGCTGAATAGCCTCCTGTCTTTACTGCCCTGACCCTGTATTGATATGTGTTGTTGTTGGAGACAG
>CAYZNX010000080.1:0-5936 GCA_964479825.1 uncultured Planctomycetia bacterium
CCGCGAATGTATAAAACCAACCGATATGTTAAGTCTCATACTTGGTTTTATTTAGTTTAGTACTATGGAAAAACCTATAGAAGAGTTCATGAGCTATCTTTCGGTCGAGAGAGGATTATCTGACAATACACTGTCCTCTTACAAAAGAGACCTCAAGAGATTTTTTGAATACTTAGAGTCCAGACACATTGACTCTATCCAAAAGGTCTCAAGGCAAATTGTCACCTCTTTCATGCTTTCAGAAAAAGATAGAGGCCTTTCTGCTAACTCTATTTCCAGAGAGCTTGCCTCGCTTAAGAGCTTTTTTAAATTTCTTATAAGAGAGAATAAAGTAAAAGAAGATGTTACAGGAATAATAGAATCTCCAAGGTTATGGAAGAAGCTTCCATCAGTATTAGATATAGCCGAAGTCGAGGCATTATTAAAGGCGCCTAATGTTAGAGATTTAATGGGTATCCGTGACAAGGCGTGTCTTGAACTTATGTATGCAACAGGCATGCGGGTCTCAGAGCTCATAAACTTAAAGATGGACGACCTGAATATGAATGTGGGATTTGTTAAGTGTCTCGGTAAAGGGAACAAAGAAAGAATAGTGCCTTTTGGCAGGAAGGCAAAAGAGAGTCTTATGAGGTACATTGATAAGGCCAGGTCAGTGTTCTTAAAAAAAAGGATTTCAAATTTTTTGTTCCTTACAAGGCTTAGTAAAGCGATGTCGCGCCAGACATTCTGGAAGACAATAAAAAAGTACGCAAGACTCGCCGGCATTAAAAAAGACATTACCCCCCACAGCCTCAGGCATTCCTTTGCGACCCACATATTAGAAAAGGGCGCTGATTTAAGGGTGGTTCAGGAGATGCTGGGCCACGCAGATATCTCAACTACCCAGGTCTATACGCATGTTAACAAGGATAGACTCAAGTCCATCCACCACAAATTCCATCCCCTATCCTAACTTCACATTTTGTGCATTGCAAAAAATGTGAAGTTAGATGTTAAAATGTTATGCAGGATATATTAAGGTCTATAAAAGATTATTTTAAAATGGAAAGAGAAAGCGGCATACAGGAATATATTCTTTCATCGCTCGATAAGGATGAGAATATTTCATTGTTGGAGGAGAAGGTTAAGCAATGCAAGAAATGCGGCTTAGCTAACACTAGGAAGAATGTAGTCTTCGGTTCAGGGAATACAAATTCCAGGTTGATGTTCATTGGAGAGGCCCCTGGTTATGAGGAAGACGTTCAAGGCCTGCCATTTGTAGGAGATGCAGGAATGCTTCTGACAAAGATAATAGAGGTGATGGGATTAAAGAGAGATGATGTCTATATATGCAATATTTTAAAATGCAGGCCGCCTGACAATAGAGACCCTTTGCCAGGTGAGATATCTCTTTGTATAGATTACCTCCATAAGCAGATAGAATGCGTAAGGCCGAAGATTATATGCGGGCTTGGAAAATTTGCCAGCCAGACACTCATGAATTCAAAGACGCCGATTAGTGACTTGAGAGGCAAGTGGCACGAATATAGAGGTATAAGTTTTATGCCGACCTATCACCCTGCATATCTCTTGCGAAACCCGCAGGATAAAAAACTCGTGTGGCAGGATATGAAGAAAATCCTTGAAAGGTTCAGAGCGCACTCTTAATTTCACATTTTTTGCAATGCTTATTTTGTGAAATTAAACTTCAATGGAACATGAGAACAAGCACTTATAAATACGCAGACATTGTCATAAATCGCCCTATAGAAACTTCTTTTACCTACTCCGTCCCTAAAGAAATAGAAGACCGCATAAAGGTCGGAAGCTGCGTAGAGGTATGCCTTGGGACAAAAAAAGTTACTGGTTATGTAGTGGGATTTCGCTCTGATTGCAAAATAGAAAACGTAAAACCGATACTTCGACTGCTCGACATGGCTCCTGCTGTAGACCAGAAGATATTGAGACTTACAAAGTGGCTCTCAGATTATTACTATTCGTCCTGGGGCGAGGCTATTTCAGCGGCAATCCCAGGCGTGTTAAAACGAATACCAATTTCAGGCAGCCGCGGCGCAGCAAAAAATAGGGTTGAAGATTTAGAAACAGGATTTACGGATGGGTCAGATAAACATCTCTCTCCTACGCCGGAACAGAGGCAGGCTATTGATTTGATAAAAAAGTGCCTGGATGACGAGGCCCACAAGGTTTTTTTATTGCACGGTGTAACAGGCAGCGGAAAGACAGAGGTATATCTGCAGTCTATCGCCCATGCCCTGGCATTGGGCCGTTCCAGTATTATCCTGGTGCCTGAGATCTCTCTTACGCCGCAGACTGTAGCGCGCTTCAGATCAAGGTTTGGAGATAAAATCGCGGTGCTTCACTCGAGACAGTTAGGTTCAAGACGCGCCAGTGAATGGCAGAGGGTATGCTCCGGAGATGCCCAGATAGTGGTCGGGGCCCGCTCGGCTGTATTCGCGCCTCTTAAAAATCTGGGGCTTGTAGTAGTGGATGAAGAACACGAGACCTCATATAAACAGGAGGATACGCCTAGATACAATGCACGGGAGGTGGCGATAAAAAGGGCAGATCTTTCAAATGCGGTTGTCATACTGGGGAGCGCTACGCCTTCCTTGGAGTCTTTTTATGCGGCCAAAAAAGGCGAATATACGCTTATTGAATTGCCCGAAAGAATCGATTGCAAATCTTTGCCCGAGGTAGAGATAGTGGATATGAGGGAAGAGTTTTCCAGGGCAAAGAAAGTCCCTATTTTTTCTGAGAGATTAAAGACGTGGATACAGAAGGATATCTCTGAAAAAAAACAGGTGATACTTTTTCTAAATAGGAGGGGTTTTTCGACCTTTATAAGCTGCAGAAGGTGTGGATATGTGCTTACGTGCAAGCGTTGCAATGTCAGCCTTACCTATCATTTTCACACAAAAAAACTTACATGCCACCATTGCAATTACAAAATGGACCCATTGGATATCTGCCCCAAATGTAATTCTACTTATGTTAAATATTGGGGTACAGGGACAGAGAAGGTAGAGAGCGAACTGCACAGGTTGTTTCCCAATGCCAGTATCTCCCGCATGGATACCGACGCTACCCAGATGCGCGGGGCCCATGAAAAAGTGCTGTCAAGATTTAAGGATGGCAAGATTGACATTCTTGTGGGGACACAGATGATAGCAAAGGGCCTGGATTTTCCTAAGGTAACGCTGGTCGGTGTCATATCTGCCGATACCGCATTGAATCTACCTGACTTTAGGTCAGGTGAACGGACATTTAATCTATTGACTCAGGTAGCAGGCAGGGCCGGAAGAGGGGACCTCGGAGGCAGGGTGATTATACAGACATATGCGCCTGGACATTATTCTATACAGGCGGCAAAAAATCACGATTATAATAGTTTCTATGCTAAAGAGGTATCGTTTCGCAAGGAATTAAACCTGCCGCCCTTTTGCCGCATGGTTTGCTTGACATTACGCGGCCGCAAAGAGGAGGTTGTCTTAAAGGTTAGTGAGTCGCTAAAGGAAAGGCTTTTGATAAAAGATAGGTCTAAAAAAATAGAAGTACTAGGCCCTGCACCTGCGCCTATCTCCCGTATGAAGGGTATGTATCGCTGGAACCTGTTTCTAAAATCCAATAAGGTAGAAGATATCGTATCTATATTGAGAAAGGTATTAGGCAATCGCAGAAGAGAACAAGGCGTTATTATTACTGTTGACGTGGAACCTTATTGAGTGCCGAATTCGCGCTGAATCGTTCCAAGTGCATCAAGATTCTTTAAGGCCTTTATTACCTCAGTATCGTTGGGGCCTATTGTTTTGGCCTGTTCGTAATTAGATTTTGCGTTTTTATAGTCTTCCTTCTTCAGGTATATCTCCCCGAGTTTTTTCAGGATGCCTATGTCGGCTGGGCCTATTGTCTTTGCCTCTTCGAGGCTTTGAATAGCATGCGGTATAAGACCTTTGCCGTAAAAAACCTCGGCCATCTTTTTTAACACCTGGGTATCGTTTGGATTTGAGGCGAGGATCTTTTCTAATCTTTCTAATGCGCCTGAGACATTGCCTTTTTTAAGGGAGGCCTGTGCTGATAAAACGCCGATCTGCCTATTAATCGCGTTAATGAAGTTTGTTATAAGGTTTTGGCGGGTGTCGCCAGCCCTGTTTTTTAGGGAAAGATGGAGGTAGTGGCGTGCTTCAAGATGGTCGAATTTTGAAGATAATATCTGCGAAAAGATTTCAATGGCATAGTCATAATTCTTTTTTTCATACGCCAGCGCGCCTTTATTATAAAATTCCTTAAGTTCTTGTTCGTTTATTTGGTCTACCATATAGCATAAGTTTACAGTAAGGTTATATTATTGTCAAGAATGAATGCATATGTTAGAATAAAAATATGGCGATACTGAATATAAGGAAATTTCCGGATAGGGTCTTGAGAAAAAAGGCTATATTGGTTCAAGCAATAGGGGAGGAAGAGCGCAAGTTAGCCTACGATATGATAGAGACAATGCGCTCTGCGAGAGGGGTTGGCTTGGCAGCCCCTCAGGTGGGGGTTGGCAGGCGCATTATAGTGATAGAGGCAATGGAGGACAATGCATCAGAGCTGATACTATGTAATCCGAGGATTTTAAGGAAAAGTGGCCGTTCTAGTTTTTGCGAGGGCTGCCTGAGCGTGCCAGATGTTACCAGTGATGTGGTAAGGCCTGAGACTGTTGTTGTTGAGGCCTTAGCCCTGGATAGGGATTTGTTAAAGATAGAGACAGGGGGGCTATTGGCCAGGGTTATACAGCATGAGATAGACCATCTGGATGGAATTCTTTTTATTGACCGCATTGGTTTTTTAAAACGTAAGAAAGTTTTAAGAGAGATCAGCTCAAAGGTGTGTATGGAATTGTAAGAAGGCTGCAGGCTTTAATATGAGAATTATATTTTTCGGCAGTTCTGAATTTGCAGTACCAGTCCTTGAGGCATTATTTAGGAGAGAGGAGGTTGCCCTCGTAGTTACTCAGCCTGACAAGAAAAAAGGCCGGTCATTAAGGCCTTGCCCTACTCCTATAAAGAGAGCAGCCGAGGACCTCAATATAAGGGTCCTTCAGGCAGAGAGGTTAGATTCTGACGAGACGGTCAGGTATCTGGCTGGACTTGCTTCAGATATTTTTGTTGTTGTAAGTTTTGGACAGATATTAAATAAGAAGTTACTTGAAATACCAAGGCTTTATCCATTAAATGTCCATGCATCACTCTTGCCAGAATATCGCGGGGCAGCCCCTATAAGTTGGGCACTCGCCAATGGCGAGAAAGAGACAGGGGTTACTATTATAAGGATGAACGAAAAGATGGATGAAGGCGATATTATGTTGAGCGAGTCTATTTCTATAGGCAGCGATGACGATGCTGTTGAACTTTCAGGGAGGCTTTCCCAGAAAGGTTCGGATTTATTATTAAAGGCAATAGAGTTGATAAAGACGGATGAGATAAGTTTCATGCCGCAAGACAGCTCTCTTGCGACTTACGCCCCGAGACTTAAAAAAGAGGACGGTCTGATAGATTGGCGCTGGACCGCAAAGAAGATTTATGATAGGATCCGGGCATTTGTGCCCTGGCCAGTGTGTTATACTTACTGGAATGAAAGGGCCCTTAAGATATGGAGGGCAGCGCCAGAAGGCATAGGCCAATACCTAAAACCCGGCACAATATTAGAAACCAATAAGAAAGGTTTACTGGTTGGCACCGGAGAAGGGAATCTTAGAATAAAAGAGCTGCAGTTAGAAGGCGGACGCCGTATGGCTGCAGATGAGTTTATAAAAGGACATAGAGAACTTAGGCCCGGGGCTAACTTTAAATTTTCATAAAGGACAAGTAACCGGTGAGTTATCGAGGGTGGTAGTACTGCTTCGTCAGGCCAGCGGGTCCTGCCACCGCTGACACCCTGCTTGTCCTCGCTGTCGC
>CAYZNX010000081.1:0-5861 GCA_964479825.1 uncultured Planctomycetia bacterium
GTCAGAGCTTAACTTCACAAAATAAGCATTGCAGAAAATGTGAAGTTAGGCCTATCGAAGCGATAGAGGCATGAAACCCTAAAGGGTTAATTGAGGGGTCGGGTGTTTTTCATCTGTTTCCCGACCCCTCATCCTGAGGAGCGAAGCGACGAAGGATCTTATGAGGTCCTTCTCCGCCCAAGGCGGATCAGGATGAGCCCTCTGGGGAGAACAAAAAGAAAAACTCCCTGAGGGCTCAGTTAATTCCCCCATCCCTGTTGACTCACCCATTACCGGTGATGATTTTTTCAGGTTGCGCAATGCGTTTTTTAGAGGTAAAATACGGTAGTGTCAAATAGAGTATGAAAGAATTAACCACGGAGGGCACAGAGTAAATAATAAAATTTCTCTGTGTTCTCTGTGGTTAAGTTTTTGACAGAACGTGTGTGGCTGCAAGGAGGGTGTTATGGCAAAGAAGATATTGGTGGTTGACGACGAACAGGATATAATTAAGGTGCTCCATGTGAGGTTGGGCGCAGTGGGCTATGAGGTTATCTCTGCTGAGAACGGCCTCGAGGGCCTTGAAAAGGCAAAGAGAGAAAAACCGGATTTGATTTTACTGGACGTAATGATGCCCTGCATGCATGGATTTGATGCCCTCCAGAGATTGAAGGACAATAAAAAAACCACATCCATTCCTGTAATCATGCTTACCGCAAAAGATGACAAGGGGGCTATTTCCAAGGCAAAGGCCTTGGGGGCAAAGGACTACCTTACAAAGCCGTTTAATTCAGAGGCGCTGCTGGATTCTATTGAGAGATGTTTAGCTTAGGGGCAAGTCAATTTTCTTGCTTTTCAATATTTGATATAGTATAATTTATCAGCAAATGAATGGAGGCTGGCTATGTGCGAGACATGTGGTTGCAAGAAAAAACCAAGGCCAAAGTAAGTAGCGCGATTAAACCGCGGGCCTGCTCCTAAGCGACAATGGATTACTATTTTAAAAAAGAGGTGTACTTAAAAATTAGCCTTCGTTGATAAAGACGAAGGTTTTTTGTTTTTAAACCAGGAGGACCCCATGAGAAGGAGAGAGGTTTTTTTAATCTTGAGTCTGGTCATCGCCCTTCCTTTATGCATCGGTCTGTATGCGCAGAGAGAAATCGGGAAGGGGAAGATTATTGATATGGAGAAATTATTGATGTCTTACGCGAGGGAGAAGGACAGAAGAGAGGCAGAGCTGAATGAAAAGATCCAGGATAGAGAAAAGCAGATAGGCTATTTACTGGTATTGTTAAAGAAGGAACGGATTATAAAGACCAAATTGATATCTAATATTGAAAGAAAAAGTAAAGGCTTCAGCCTGGCGCTTCAGCAGACTAAGGGAGTAGAATTAGAGAGGATTGTGCTAAAGTCGGTGCAGGATATAAAAGGCAAGGTTCTTGCGGTTGATGTTCAGAATGGCGTAGTTGTTGTGAATCTTGGGATGGATCATGATGCCAAGGTGGGCGACAGGTTTTCAGTTTATAGAGGCGATGATTTCATAGGGAGACTCGAGTTGATGATGGTGCAAAAACAGCTTTCAGCCGCCGCAGTTATATCAGAGGAGAAGGGCATTAAGATAGCAGTTAATGACCTGGTGAGGATTTTTTAGATCCAATAACCATAGTGCAGGAGGACAAAAAGAATGATAAAGAAGATAGTTGTCTTTTTAGGTGTTTTTATTTTTTCAGGCACGGCAATAGCTGAAGATACATCAAACAGGATCGCGAGGATTGAATTAAAGGCGTCCGGTGATACGCAGTACGAATACAGGCATCTTAAGGATCCTGATAGGCTGATTTTAAAATTTACGCCCCCAGGAATTTACGGGGGACTGCCCGAAGATGCCCAGATAGGCGTGGGCGCCATAAAAAATATCAAGGTCATCTATTATCCTTCCGGGCAAAAGGGCGCAGAACTGAGACGGATAAAATTTATTTCTTTCTGGCTCCAAGAAAACTCTTCTTATAAAATTTGGTCTAAAGGAAACAGGATATATCTTGATTTTAAAAATCCTTATGATAGGTTAGCGGCGAAGGAGATAGAGATCTCGAATGCCGCAGTATCTAAAGACGCGGCCTTTAAATACGATGCCGCACGCAGCCTCTTATCGAAATTAGAGAATACCTCCCCGGATGAGTTAAACACGGCAAAAAAGTCTCCTGATGTCTTCTGGATGCTTCTTTTTGCGTTTCTGTCATTTTATATTATGTATATTAGGCCGAAGGAGTGGAGGATGGCTTTAGCGCGGTTGACAGGGATTAAAGATTCTCCTGTCTCTTTTAATGAGAAGAGAAGATGGTGGCGCCATAATTTATTGCCCCTCAAGAATTCCATACGCTTTAGTGTCGAATGCCCGACATCAAATACTAGATTCAACCCTGTACCAGTTAATATTGGATATGGAGGCCTTTCTTTTAAATGCAATAAGAAAGATAAGTTAGATAAGGACTTGAAGATCAAGCTGTACATTCAGGAGAGGATGCTTCCTATACAGCTAAGAGGTAATATTGCATGGCAGAGAAATTCATGGAATCCCTTCAGGCGCTTTGTGGGGGTTTCTTTCAGCGACCTACCTGAGAAAGAATGGGCCGGCATACATAGCTATATTGAACAACAGTATGCAGCCCTGGATTCATAACTAATCCTGCAATACTTTCAATGATAGTTAAAACTGTTACCCAAGCGTGCGGCATCTTGATTGACAGGATTGAAGGGGTGTGATAATATTTAAATCTATGCAAAGGATAACCTTTATTGTCATAATAATATTTTTTATGTTTACAGGGCCTATTTTTGCTTATTGGATTTGGACCCCGGAGAGCGGAAAGTGGGAGAACCCTAAGTATGCGGCAAAAGATACACCTGAAGAACAATTGGAATACGCCCTTACATTTTATAAAGAGAAAAATTTTAAGATGGCCCTCAGGGAATGCAAGAAACTAATAAAATATTACCCTCTTGCCAAAGAGGCGCCCACTGCCCAATATTATATAGGCCGCATTATGGAAGACCTGGATAAGCCGTATGATGCATTTAAGGCATATCAGAATGTTATAGACAGGTATCCTTACACAGAGTTAGTTGAAGATGTTATAGACAGGGAGTTCAAGATAGCCGAAGTATTTTTTTCAGGCAAGAAGGTAAAGATTATTGGGCCTTTGCAGATGCCGGCCAAGGACAAGGCAATAGAAATCTTTAAGACAGTCGTAGATAATGCACCGTATGGCAGGCATGCTGAACAGGCAACGTTTAATGCCGGCCTGTCATATAAGGATATAGCTGACTACAATAATGCCATAATGATGTTTAAGGACCTGATAGATAAATATCCTAATTCAGCACTCGTAGATACTGCCAGGTATCAATTAGCTGAATGCTCAAAACTTTTGTCCTTAAGGCCCGATTATGACCAGACGCCGACTATATCTGCCCGTAAGGAATTTGAGGATTTTATGAAAAGGCATCCAGAGAGTAAATTATCAGATGACGCAAAGGAAATAGTTGATAAACTAAAGTCGAGAGAGGCGCAGAATGCATTCAATATAGGGCAGTATTATGAGGCGAGGCATAAACCTGAAAGCGCAGCTATTTATTATGAGGGCATAATCGAGAATTATCCTGATACTGAATGGGCTCAAAAGGCAAAGGAGCGGCTTAATGAGATCAAGAAGAACTAATATTGCCTTTTGCCTTTTGCTCTTTGCTCTTTGCTCTTTACCGCTTGGCTGTGGTTATACGACTAAGGCACTGCTTCCTGACGATATAAAGACAATTCATGTAGAGATATTTGAAAACAATATTGACATTACAAAAGAAGTCAGCGCCAAGGATAAATTTGAGGTCTATAGGCCTAATCTTGAGGTGGACCTAAGGGACGCGATTGTAAACAGGATTTTC
The DNA here is from genome assembly GCA_964479825.1 of uncultured Planctomycetia bacterium. GTDB lineage: Bacteria > Omnitrophota > Gorgyraeia > Gorgyraeales > Gorgyraeaceae > CAYZNX01. The sequence goes on from CAYZNX010000081.1 coordinate 3,919, forward strand.
TTAGATGGCCATTTAAAGGTATCAACAATGGGGCATGCTGATGCGGTCTTAGAGGGGGAGATACAGGAATACAGAAAGGATCCTTTAAGATATCAGAATGAGATTGTTCAGGAATATCGGATCAGTTTGGTGTGTAATATTAGATTAAAAAGGACAAAGGATTCAATGCCCTTGTTAGAATATAGGTCTATTACAGGAGATGTGACATATTTTACAACAGGTTCTTTACAAAAAAGCGAGACACAGGCAATAGATGTTGCCGCTTCAGATCTGGCGAGAAGAATAGTGAATAGGATTGTGGAGAATTGGTGATAAATATAAATCCAAATATTAAGAATCAAATACCAAAATGATATAAAACAGATATCTAAACCGAAAAACTGAAAAAACCTAAAAACTGAAAAACGTAAAGACAAAACGTTTTTCTGTCTTTAAGTTTTTAGGTTTTTAAGTATTACTTGCATTTTGATTTTACTTTATGCCTGCCAAGAACTTCCCTGCTTATATTTTCCTTGGCGAAGAAGATTTTTTAAAAGAAGAGGCTGTTGAGAAACTTAAGTCAAGCTCCCTGAATAGCGAGACAAGGGATCTGAACTATAGTATGTTTTATGCCAGGGAACGGGATGTTGATATCAACCAGATGCTGGACCTGTTGAATACGTTGCCCTTCCTCTCGAAAAAGCGGTTGATAGTGCTGAAGGATGCTGATTCCCTGCCGGCAGCTGATAAGAAATCCATACTTTCTTATCTACGCAATCCAAGGGAAAGTTCTGTATTTGTCATTGAGAGCGCCTCGTCTTTTATAAAGGGCGAATTTCTTTTAGAGGCCTCGAGGCTGGCGCGCCTGGTTTACTTCAGGAGGCTTCCTGATACAAGCGTTGATACCTGGTTGGACAAAAAGGCAAACATGTACGGCAAAAGGATATTACCTGACGCTATTAAGTTTATAAAAGAGAGCCTCCCCAATGATTTGAGGATGCTTTCTTTGAGCATGGATAATGTTATTTTATTCGTAGGCAGGGAATCTATTATCACCAAAGAAGACATTGAGAAGGTCGTAGGTAAAAACCCTGCGCATACGTCCTCCGATCTTATAGATAGCATAGCAGAAAAGAATATCAGGCGGTCGTTGGGCATTGTTTTTTCTTTAAAGAGAGACAAAAAGAAAGAGACAGAGCTCTTGGGTCTTCTAGGCTGGAATGCAAGGATGCTTTTGCGTGTCAAGGAGCTTTTGACGATTAAGAATAATATAGAGATACGACAGGGCCTTGCCTTAAACCCTAGGTCTTTTGACCGGATTGTACGGCAGGCAGATAGATTGGAAAGGTCTCAGATCCTTGCTTTATTAGATGAGCTCCTTAAGGCAGACATAGACATAAAGACAGGGATGCCAATGGAGGCAGCAATAGAGAGATTGATAGTAAAGATGTGTTCATAAAGACACAGAACTGAGTTTTTTCATAAGCCTGGATTTTTTACGCGAGGCTGTATTTTTATGTATTGCCCCTTTTGAACTTGCCTTATCAAGTTTTGAGATTAATACAGTGAGTTGCCTTTTTGCCTCTTCTAACTTCTTGGAGGCGACAAGGTTTATGAATTTTGTTGTCTCTGTTTTTAGATTGGATTTGATAGATTGGTTGCGAAGGGATTTTTTCTTTGAAACCTTCATGCTTTTATAAGCAGGATGTAAGATTGGCATAAATAATAGCTCCTTTGTGAAGGATAAAATAACATATAGAAGGAGATATGTCAAGATTTTTTAAGACTACCAGAGTAATCGGTGAGTTATCAGGGATGAGGGAGATCCTTCGTCGCTTCGCTCCTCAGGATGAGGGGTCGGGAAACAGATGAAAAACACCCGACCCCTCAATTAACCCTTTAGGGTTTCATGCCTCTATCGCTTCAATAGGCCTAACTTCACATTTTGTGCAATGCTTATTTTG
>CAYZNX010000082.1:0-5771 GCA_964479825.1 uncultured Planctomycetia bacterium
TAGGCTGGTCCGCCTATGGCGGAGAAGGCTGGGTTCCGGCGCAATCGGCACTCTGTTATTTGGAGTTAACTTATGAAATACATAGTCCTTGTTGGTGATGGGATGTGTGATCGGCCAATTGAAGAATTGGACGGCAAGACTCCTTTGGAGGCGGCAAAGATCCCAAATATGAATTTTATTGCGGAGAAAGGCAGGGTAGGGTTGACAAACATGATACCTCGGCTTATGCCGCCTGCAAGCGATGTAGCAAACCTTTCCATACTGGGATACAATCCGCGCAAGTTTTATACAGGCAGAGGCCCATTAGAGGCTGCTAATATGGGGATAGAGCTAAAGGAGGATGAAGTTGCCTTTAGGTGCAACCTCGTGACTGTTTCAGGGGATAGGCTTGCGGATTACAGCGCAGGCCATATATCCAGCGAAGAGGCAAGAGCTCTTATAGGCGAATTGAATGCGAAGATAGGGACAGATAGGATTCATTTTTATGCAGGGGTAAGTTACAGGCATATAGTGATAATTAAATCTGGAGAACAGGGAGAATTAAGATCTCTTATAAGGCTTAAATGCAAGCCGCCGCACGATATTATAGGAAGGAAAATAGATAGATACCTCCCAAAGAAGGGGCAGGCTAGCGAGTTAATAAGTAAGTTGATGGAGGCATCAAAAGAGGTTTTGGCAGATCACGAAGTAAATAGGGTAAGACTGGATTTAAAGGAGAACCCTGCAAATATGATTTGGCTATGGGGCCAGGGCACAAGCCCAACCATGCCTAAATTCTCAGAACTATATAAAGTAGAGGGCTCAATAATTTCAGCTGTGGATCTTATAAAGGGGATAGGCAGGGTTATCGGATTACAGGTGATAGATGTCCCGGGCGCAACAGGATATTACGATACTAATTATTCTGGCAAGGCAGATTATGCCCTGGATTCGCTTAAGGATAGAGATTTTGTTTTTGTTCATGTTGAGGCGCCAGACGAGGCAGGCCATAACGGAGATCTAAAAGAAAAACTCGCCAGCATAGAAAAATTTGATAAGTTCGTGGTAGGCCGCATACTGGAAGGCCTTAAAAAACAAGGCCAGGAATTCAGGGTACTTGTCCTGTCTGACCACGCAACGCCTTTATCCATCAGGACCCACTCCCGTGATTACGTGTGCTTTGCGATGTACGGGGCCGACATAGAACAGGATGGCCTGATGAGGTTCAATGAGCGCGAAGCACACTCATCAAAGTTCAGAATAGATAAGGGTTACGAACTGATGGGATTTTTTATAAGGTGACACTATGGGAGCTTAGCTCCCATAGTGTCATTGCGAGGAGTGTAACGACGAAGCAATCCTAAAGAAAGAGATTACGGTATGTTAATATAACAATGAATTCGCTAATTATACTTATAGGTTCGTTGATATTCCTGGGCTCAGGATATTTTTTTTATGCCCGGGCAGTTGAGAAATTTTTTGAGATAGATCCGGGCAATATAACACCTGCCAATAAATATTTTGACGGCGTAGATTATGTGCCTGCCAGAAATTGGCTCATCCTCTTTAGTCACCATTTCGCAAGCATTGCCGGGGCAGGGCCTATCGTAGGCCCTATTATCGGAGTGGCCCTGTGGGGATTGTGGCCTGCCTTGGCGTGGGTTATTTTAGGGACTATTTTTTTGGGCGGGGTGCACGACTTTGCTGCGATAGTTATTTCTATAAGGCATCGCGGCCGGTCAATCGCAGATATTGCCGAGGATGTAATTTCAAAGAGGGCAAAATTAATTTTTTTAAGCTTTGTGTGGTTTAGTCTTGTGCTTGTGATAGCTGTATTTGCCTCTATCTGCGCAAAGACATTGACAACGGACCCAAAGACAGTGGTGCCGTGCTTCGGGCTCGTCATTGTTGCACTCCTCGTAGGGTCGATGCTGTACAAACTGAGGTTTAACCTTTTTGCTGCCACAGCGATAGGCATCTTGCTTTTGGTCGCGTGTATTATTCTTGGCGATTTGTTTCCTATTGAGCTTGGCGATAGTTCATACTTTATCTGGACAGTTGCCCTGTTCGGCTATGTATTTATAGCCTCGGTTACTCCTGTAAATGTGCTTTTGCAGCCAAGGGACTATATCTCAAGTTTTCTTTTGTATTTTGGGATTATTGCCGGCCTTATAGGGATTGTAGTGGTTCATCCAGCAGTGAATGTGGCGAGTTTTGGGGGGTGGTCGTCTGAGGCCGGCGGCTGGCTATGGCCAATGCTTTTTGTAACAATTGCGTGCGGGGCTAATTCCGGCTTTCATGCCTTGGTCTCAAGCGGGACAACTTCAAAGCAGCTTCCTAATGAGAGATTTGCAAAACGTATTGGCTATGGAGGCATGGTGCTCGAGGCATTATTAGCGGTGATAGCGCTTTTAGCGGTGGCCGCTGGATTGAGTCCAGGTGGATTAAAGGCCATGCTTTCAAAGGCCGGGCCAGGCCCTATTGCTGCCTTTGGAAAAGGATATGGAGAATTGACGAAATCCATTCTTTTTAATAAAGGAGATATGGTAGCCATAATGATACTTAATGCCTTTATCTTGACTACGTTAGACACTGCTACGAGGATATGCAGGTATCTTTCCGAAGAACTCTTTAAAATAAAAAATAGATTCTTATCAACCTTTGTGGTAATATTTTTTAGCGGCGCCCTGGCTATTACAGGCAGCTGGAAAAGGATATGGCCTGTGTTTGGCGCCTCTAACCAGCTTACATCAGCACTTACCTTTGTTGTCATTTCGAGCTGGCTTTTGTGCAGGGGCAAGGGCCTGAGGTTTACAGTCTTTCCTGTTGTTTTTATGCTCCTGACATCAGTGTGCGGCCTTTTATATCAGCTTATGCAGTTTATTAAAGACAGGGATATTATTCTGGTGTTTATATCTGTTATATTAATAGTTTTAGGGGTTATGATGGTGTTTGATGTTTTGTCTGTAATAAAGAGGAAGGGGTTGAGGTGTCAAATTCTTTGATTGTACAAAAATATGGCGGCACATCAGTTGCCAATATAGGCAGGATAAAAAGAGTGGCTGAGAGGATATCAAGATATAGAAAGCTGGGCCATAGATTGGTAATAGTGGTCTCTGCCCTGGGGGACACTACTGACAATCTGTTAAAATTGGCTTACGGGATAACGTCCTTTCCCAGCGAGAGAGAGATAGACATGCTTATCTCTACAGGCGAACAGGTATCTGTGTCGCTTCTGGCCATGGCATTGCACAGGATGGGTATTGACGCTATCTCTTTTACCGGCGGCCAGGTGGGCATAATAACAGACAGGTCGCATACGAAGGCCAAGATTATAGATGTCAGCGCGGACAGGATAAGGGCTGAGTTAAAGAAAGGCCGCGTTGTTATAGTGGCGGGTTTTCAGGGGATGAACACAGACCAGGAGATCACCACATTGGGTAGAGGGGGCTCTGACATCTCAGCCGTGGCGCTCGCTAAGGTCCTTAAGGCAAGTGTCTGCGAGATATACACGGATGTAGGCGGGGTCTATACTGCTGATCCGCGTATAGTAAAGAATGCACGCAAATTATCGCGCATAAGTTACGAGGAGATGCTTGAGTTGGCCTCTCTGGGCGCACAGGTTATGCAGGCGCGATCCATGGAAGTGGCAAAAAAATTTTCAGTTCCTTTACACATCAGGTCGAGTTTTAACAATAATGAGGGCACGATAATATCCAAGGAGGTTAAGGCAATGGAAGAGGTACTTGTCAGCGGCGTTACCATGAATAAAAAAGAAGCAAAGGTAACCATATGCGGTTGTCCTGATAGGCCTGGTATTGCGGCTATGATCTTTAAAGATATTGCAGGAAAAAACATCAATGTTGACATGATAATACAGAATGTAAGCAGGACTGGATTTACCGATCTTTCTTTTACTGTGCCGGCTGAAGAGCTTCAAAAGACAAAGGCGGTGATGGCGAAAATCGTAAAGGACATAAGGGCAAAAGGCGTAACTTACAACAGCGATATTGCAAAGGTATCCATAGTTGGCGTGGGCATGAGGAGTCATTCTGGCGTGGCAGCTGAGATGTTTGAGGCCTTGGCGCGGCAGAGGATAAACATTGACATGATCTCAACATCAGAGATAAAGATATCATGCGTCATTAAGAAAAGGCATGCGGACAAGGCAGTGAGGGCGATCCATAGGGCATTTGGTTTGGGGAGGAAGGGATAGATATGCAGGAAATTAAGCTATACGACACAACGTTAAGGGATGGTTGTCAGGGAGAAGGGATATCATTTTCCGTAGCTGATAAGATAAAAATCGCTCGAAGATTAGACAGATTGGGCATTCACTACATAGAAGGGGGATGGCCGGGTTCCAACCCAAAGGACATGGAGTTTTTTAAAGAGATAGGAAAGATCAGATTAAAGAACTCTGATGTAGTTGGCTTCGGGAGCACAAGACGGGCAAAGGTGAGCCCTGCAAAGGATGAAAATCTAAGGGCAATCCTTAAGGCAGGGACATCCACAGCGGCAATCTTTGGCAAGACATGGGATTTGCATGTGACAGATGTCTTGAGGGTCTCGCTGCAGGAAAATCTAAAGATGATTCGCGAGAGCGTCGAGTATCTAAAGTCAAAAAAGCTGAATGTCTTCTATGACGCCGAGCATTTCTTTGACGGTTATATCAGCAATAAGGATTATGCATTAGAGACCCTGCGCGCTGCATTGGCTGGCTGCTGCGATGCTATTGTTCTTTGCGATACCAATGGCGGTGCGATGACAAATGAGCTTGCCGTAATAGTGAGGGCAATAGCAGATGAGTTTAAGGTGGCTATTGGCATACACACGCACAATGACAGCGGTATGGCAGTTGCCAATAGCATTGCTGCAGTTGAATCAGGCTGCAGCATTGTGCAGGGCACTATCAATGGTTACGGAGAGAGGTGCGGGAATGCTGACCTTTGTGTTGTTGCGCCAAACCTGCAGCTGAAGATGGGCCGGAGGTGTCTTCCTGACTCAAGACTGAAAGAGCTTACTGAGGTGTCGAGGTACGTGAGTGAGATCTCAAATATGAAACAACAGGACAATCAGCCGTTTGTGGGAAGGAGCGCATTTGCCCATAAAGGCGGGGTGCACATCAACGCAGTTATGAAGAACCCGAGGACATACGAACATGTGGGGCCGGGTGCGGTTGGCAATCATAGGAGGATCCTTGTCTCTGAGTTGTCAGGCAAGACCAGCATTATTTTAAAGGCCAAGGAAAAGGAATTGGACCTTACAAAAGATGACCGCAAGACAAAGAAGATTTTGAGATTATTGCAGAATCTTGAGAACCAGGGATATTATTTTGAGGCAGCTGATGGTTCGTTTGAGCTTCTGATGAAAAAGGCATTGAAAAGATATAAGCCCTTTTTTACACTGGAAGGATTTAAGGTTATCATTGAAAAAAGGGAAGACAATACCTTGATCTCAGAGGCTGCAATTAAACTGAAGGTCAACAGGGTTGAGGAACATACAGTTAGTGAAGGAGATGGTCCTGTGAACGCCCTGGACAATGCCTTGCGAAAGGCATTGGCTCAATTTTATCCAACACTGGCTGATATGCGTCTTTCTGACTTTAAGGTGCGGGTACTCGATGAAAAGGCAGGCACAGCTGCCAAGGTGCGCGTCCTTATACAGTCGCAGGACGCAACGTCCTCGTGGGGCACAGTCGGCGTGTCTGAAAACATCATACAGGCCAGCTGGGAAGCGCTTGCCGATAGCATAGAATATAAACTACTGAAAGATAAAATGTAACCGGTGAG
>CAYZNX010000083.1:0-5759 GCA_964479825.1 uncultured Planctomycetia bacterium
TGGGAAAAACACAGCGAAAGGTTAAAGATAGATAGTGAATAAGACAGTAAAGCCAGATTACATAGGCCATCGCAAGAGAATAAAGGCGAAGTACAAAAGCAATGGGATAAAAGGGTGGCTTGATTATGAAATTTTGGAATTTGCTCTCTCTTATGCCATTCCAAGAAAAGACACCAAACCTATTGCCAAAGAATTGCTGTCCAAGTTTAAAACAATCAATGGTGTGTTGGATGCTGACAGAAAAGAGCTGGAAAAAGATTGTGGCGTTTCCGAACACACTGCCTTGTTTCTCAATTTCTTAAAAGACATCGCGGTTATTTATCTTGAAAAGGGGCTTTACAAAAAAGATTTGCTTTCTTCGCCAGAAGTTGTCTATGATTATTTGAAGGCTTCCTTAAAAGGAGCAAGTGACGAAGAATTTAAGGTTATGTTTTTAAATAGCAGAAATCATCTGCTGGCAATTGAAACGATACAGAAAGGAACAGTTAACAAATCAGTAGTATATCCCAGAAAAATAGTTGAGCGGGCATTACACAGTCATGCAACGGGAGTTATTATTGCTCACAATCATCCGGGAGAATCTTTAAAGCCATCGGAAGACGATTGCAAGATAACAAAGGCCATGAAAGAAGCGCTTAAGACTGTGGACATTGTTTTGCTGGACCATATTATAATTGGTGGTAATGGTTATTTCAGTTTTAAGGAAAATGCTGTTGAAATATAATGGAAAAAATAAAAAAAGGTCTTGACATCTATAGCATTTGTGATATACTATTTGCATAGTTAAGGAGATGATGTCAGATGACTAATGGCGAAATAAATGGCTTTCTCCGTAGAAAGAATACCGAAGGCAAATCTGGAAGAGCCGCTACGATAGTTCAAATGAAGGCAATCCAGAAAGAGTTGAAGTCCTGGCGCGAGAGCAAAAATTTAACCCAGGCGGATCTTGGTAAGTTGCTACAGGTGCATTGGACAGCTATTCATAGATGGGAGAAGGGAAAGAGCTTGATTAAAAATCCCTATATATTAGAGAAGTTAAAGGAATTGATGGGCAAGAGGTAAATTTTTTTGTCTCTTAACCTTGCAAATGTAATATAGTATTTGCTATAAAGGAGGAACAAGATGACATTGATGACTTTGAAAGAGACAGCTGAGTATCTCAGGGTTTCACCACAAACTTTATATAATTGGAAGGCGATAGGGAAGCTTGTGCCAGCAAAGTTTGGCGGATTGAAATATGTTAAAGAAGAGCTGGATGAACTTGTAAAGAGGAATAGGAAAGTCTAATGGCTTGTATTATCCAAAAGAATAATAGCCCGTTCTATTACGTTAAATATTATGAAAATGGAGCACCAAAGGAGTATTCTACCAAGTCCCGGAACTATAAAGTTGCACAGAGACTAAGGAATGAAATCGAGGATAGGATTGCTCTTGGTAAATTTGAGCTGATTCCTGTTTCTTCTGGTGTCCTTGTAGATGAATTTCGTAAGGAGTTCTTTGATACTAAGGAAAGAGACATTCGTGAAAGCAGTTTGGATAGATATAAAAGGAGCATCGATCATTTTCTTTCTTTTTACTCTGATGTTAAAAATATACGGCAGTTCACATATAGGCATATAAATGATTACCTTAATAAAAGAAAAAGCCAGGGGGTTGAGCAGTCAACCCTATGTAATGAATTGAGGGCTATTAAGGTATTTTTTAATTTATGCAACAAATTATATAAGATTCCTTCTCCTGCCAGAGATATAAGGCTTGCAAGACCTCCGAGAAAAGCGCCGAATGTTTATAGTCAGGATGAGATACGAAAAATATTATCTGTTAGAGATTCAAAAGATAGGGCAGTGCTGTTACTTGATATACAGGCAGGTTTACGAAAAGGAGAGATGGCTTCTCGGAAGTGGAAGCATATAGATTTTGAGAAGGATATTATCTGGGTGCTTTCAGAAAAAGAGTTTGTCCCCAAAGATAAGGAGAGCAGGCAGGTACCTTTAAGGAAGGAAGCCAAGGAAGCGCTTCTCAATTGGCATAAAGAGTCTAAGTTTAATAAAGAAGAGGATTTTATATTTTATGGAAAGACAAGGCAGAAGATAACGCATTTTGATAGATTTATGCTGAATGTTCTGGCAAAGGCCGGTGTGAAGGGCAGCTGTCAGAAGTTTAGAGATACTTTCGCGAGTTATTCTTTGGCCTGCGGCGTGCCTCCGCAGAATGTCAGGGACTGGCTTGGACATTCAAGTTTAAAGGTTACAGATAACTATAGTAATTATCTGCCAAAGGCGGTAGAATCAGATATAAGAAGACTGTTTGAATGGAGGTAGGGTTGATGGGCACTGGAAATATAGTGGAAATAGAGGTAGATTTGTATTCAATGGTGCGGAAGGTGGGAGTCGAACCCACATGGACTTGCGCCCACAGACTCCTGAGGCCTGCGCGTCTGCCAGTTCCGCCACTTCCGCCTTTGTATTTACCCGGTTAGAAAGCCACTACCCTTTCTAAAGAGGTTTAAATAAGTGAGCAGTCGGGGAATTTTCTTCGTCTGTCCGACTGCTCATCCTGATCCGCCTTGGGCGGAGAAGGATCTCATGAGATCTTTCCTCGCTTCGCTCGTCAGGATGAGGGGTCGAATATGTGAAAAAACTCCCCGACCCCTCAAATAAGTATACCCCACCTTATCTACATATGTCAATTGAGGAGTTTTTTCAGTAGTGTCACTCGTAGTGCCAGTTTCTATTGACACTGTATGTTGTATGGTATATAATTGGCAAAAAGGAGTGCCTATTGATGGACGAGAGGAACGAATTTGTCCAACAGAGAATTGATAAATTGAATGCCCTCAAGGAGATAGGAATTGAGTCATACGGGAGGCGCTTCAACAAGGAGCTTAGCATACAAAGGTTGAACGAGAATTTTAAGGAGGGCGCCAGGATTGAAACAGCAGGGAGGATTACGGCTCTTCGGGAGCACGGGAAAAGCGCATTCTTAGATTTAAGAGATTCAAGTGGCAAGATTCAGACCTATATTAAGTCAGACACAATAGGGATAGATATTTATAATGACTTATATAAACGGCTAGATATAGGCGATATATTAGGGGTAAAAGGCACCCTATTTAAGACACGGACAGGCGAGATCACAATAAACGCTGAAAAGATAGCGCTTCTTAGCAAAGGGCTAAGGCCCTTGCCAGAGAAATGGCATGGTTTAAAAGATATTGAGATCAGGTATCGTCAGAGATATGTAGATTTGATAGTAAACGAAGATGTCCGTGAGGTCTTTAAGTTACGCAGTAAGATTATATCAAGGATCAGAAGTTTTTTAGATGAAAGAGATTTTATGGAAGTAGAAACCCCTATAATGCATTCAATGGCAGGAGGGGCTGCAGGCGAACCATTTAAAACGCATCATAAGGCCCTTGGTATAGACTTATTTTTGAGGCTTGCGCCAGAATTATATTTAAAACGATTGTTGGTAGGGGGATATGACAAGGTCTATGAACTGAACAGGAATTTTAGGAACGAGGGCATTTCTCTTAAACACAATCCAGAGTTTACTATGCTCGAGGTATACGAGGCCTATTCTGATTGTGACGGTATGATGCGGCTTACTGAAGAACTATTTAATTCCCTTGCTAAGGATCTATTGGGAAGTGTCAAGATTAGATTTGGGGCGCAGGAGATAGACCTTTCAGCGCCATGGCCAAGGTGGTCTTTTGCCGATGAGATAAAGAAGAGATTCGGCATAAATCCAGATGATTCTGCAAAGGAGTGGATTGAGAAACTTAAAAAAAGGGGCATGGATTTTAAGGGAGAGGATATTACGCGTTCTCAGATAGTAAATATAATATCAGAGTTGCTTGAACCTGAGACAGTGGACAAGCCTATATTTGTTATTGACCTGTTTGCAGATATCTGCCCATTGGCAAAGAGGAAGGAAGATGATCCAATGCTTACCGATAGATTTGAACTTTTTATTGCCGGGATAGAAGTTGCCAATGCCTATTCAGAACTTAATGACCCAATTGAGCAGAGGAAGAGATTCGAAGAGCAGCTTGTCGGCCAGGAAGGAGTTAAGAAGATAGATGAGGATTTTGTGCGTGCATTAGAGTATGGGATGCCCCCGGCTGGAGGATTAGGCATAGGGATAGATAGAATGGTGATGATTTTTGCCAATCAGTCTTGTATTAGGGATGTGATATTGTTTCCGCAGCTAAAACCAGAGTAAGTTACATGAAAACATAGAGCACCCTTTCTCGGGCGCCGTCTTAATTTCACATTTTCTGCAATGCTTATTTTGTGAAGTTAAGCCTGCTTAACTTTTATATGCGATGCGAATTCTGGATTGGTTTTAGGTATCTGGTTTCAAGACGTAAGGAGAGGTTCATTTCCATTATTAGTTTTATTTCAGTAATGGGCGTAGCTGTAGGGGTAAGCGCTCTTATAGTGGTACTTTCTGTTATGAGCGGCTTTGATAATGACCTGAGAGAGAAGATAGTTGGCACAAATTCTCATATTGTTATAGAAAGAGATGGCGGAATTGATGATTATAACGCCCTTATCGACAGGATAAATAAAGTGCCTCACGTGATAGCAAGCGCTCCTTTTGTGAATGGCCAGGCGTTAATAAGAGAGAAGGATCAGGTTACAGGAGTGCTATTGAGGGGTATAGACACAGAGAGAGAAGGGGATGTTACGAATATAAAGAAATATCTGATTAAAGGCGAATTTGTTTTAAAGGACGATAGCGTTTTAATCGGGAAGGAGTTGGCGTGGAGGTTGGATTTAGGGGTGGGGGAGGGGATTTCACTTATATCCGCTGCAAGCACGAGGCCAGCTTTGTTTAAGATAGCAGGCATCTTTAATTCCGGGATGTTTGATTATGATATGAGTCTTGTATTTACAAGCATTAAGGCCGCACAGGATTTTTACGGTGTAGGATATTTAGCAGGCGGCATAGGCGTGAAGATAGACAATATCTATACGGCAGAACGGCTGAAGGATGCGATTCAAGAATCAATCGGCTATGAATATTCAGTAAGGAGCTGGTCAGAGTTAAATAGGAATCTGTTCAGTGCGCTAAAATTGGAAAAGATAACCATGTTTATTATTTTAGCGCTTATTGTGCTTGTAGCTTGTTTTAATATTGTGAGTACGCTAATAATGACTGTGATGAGAAAGACAAAGGATATAGGCATATTGAAATCTATTGGCATGAAGAATTCAAGCATAGGGAAGATATTCATACTGAACGGATTTTTAATAGGTTCCTTAGGCACCGCACTGGGGACGACAGCAGGGTTTTTGATATGTCATTTATTAAAGACCTATAAGTTTGTAAAATTGCCAAGCGATATTTATTACATTGACAGCCTTCCTGTAGATTTGAATATAAGTGATTCGGCAGCTGTGATAGTAGCAGCGATTGTTATTAGCTTAGTTTCTACGCTATATCCTGCATGGCAGGCAGCGAAACTGGAGCCGTCAACAGCGCTGAGGTATGAATAGGCTTATGTTGCGGGCTGAAGGTATTCACAAAATATATAGAGACGGCAAAAAAGATTTGCATGTTTTAAAGGAAGTGCATTTCGGGGTTAAAAGAGGAGAGTTAGCAGCAATCGTAGGGCCGTCAGGAGCTGGAAAATCAACTCTTTTACATATATTGGGGGGTATTGACAGGCCTGATTCAGGCAGGGTATTTCTGGATGATAGAGATTTCTATGCCCTGCCAGATAAGGAAAGGGCCAGATTAAGGAATCAGAG
>CAYZNX010000084.1:0-5753 GCA_964479825.1 uncultured Planctomycetia bacterium
CTTTTATGGAGCTGTCCGAAGCCGACACACCAGATTTTGTGTCGGCAAGTTTTTCAAGCCCCGCCAAAATGCGGAATAAAAGGCGGTCCATTAGCGACCCCTTGTTTTTACAAGGGAGTCGCTAAGGGGAAAATTTTCAGCTGAGCGAACACACCTAAAGTTTTGCGCTCATCACCTGTGTAGTGTATTACCCCCGATAACTCACCGGTTACCAGCGCAAGGGATTTTTTATTTGCATAAGTTATCTCTTGTGGTATAATTACTCAATTGTTTATAATGCGAAACACCACCGACGCACCACGAGAAAGGATTTTATGCCAGAATTACGCAAGGACCCTGTAATCGGAAGATGGGTTATTGTCTCTGTTGAAAGAGCCAAAAGACCCAATGATTTCAAGGTCTCCCATCCTGAAGGAGCAGATGAAGAAGAACCCTGCCCTTTCTGCGAAGGCAGGGAACACGAGACCCTGCCCGAAATTTTTTCTGTAAGAGAGAATAACTCTAGTCCAAATGAACGCGGCTGGTCCGTAAGGGTCATCCCTTCAATCTCTGAGAGGTTTGATGTAAATACAGGACTTAATAGAAAAGGCATGGGCATGTATGATGTAATGAATCCGGTAGGCGCACATGAGATAATAATAGAGTCTCCTCATCACTTCACAGATATACACGAGCTCTCTGTGGCAGAGATACAGCTTGTCCTAACTACAAGTGTCCAGAGAATAACAGAACTTGAAAAAAACCCAAGCCTAAAGTACTGCCTTCTCTTTAAAAACCACGGTCTCCGCGCAGGTGGAAGTAAAAACACAAGACACATAAGAAGCCAGATCATAGCAACTCCTGTTACGCCTACAAGGGTAAAGGAGGAACTTAGAGGTGCAAGGTTCTACTACCAGTATAAGGATAGGTGTATTTTCTGTGACCTGATACGCCAGGAATTAGATACCCAGCAGAGGGTCGTATTAGACACGCCTTCAATCGTTGCCATTGCGCCCTTTGCCTCGCGATTCCCCTTTGAACTCTGGCTTCTTCCTAAACATCACTCGTCAGACTTCACGCATATCCAGCCTAAGGAGATAGAAGACCTATCCAATGTATTCAAAACAGTGTTCTCAAAGCTCTCAGTCGCACTTAATGACCCGGCCTACAACTATATGTTACACACCTCTCCTTTTAGGCATACAAAACGCCTTGGTTACTGGCACACAATAAATGAGGACTATCACTGGCACATAGAACTTACGCCGAGGATAACTCGCGTTGCCGGCTTTGAGTGGGGATCAGGCTTTTACATAAACCCTACCCCTCCAGAAGAGGCAGCCAGATATTTAAGAGAGGCTTAAGGTATGTCACAATTTAGACGAGACCCAATAACAGGAAGATGGATAATAGTTGATGTAACAGAGCCCAGGGCCCCAAAGGATTTTGAACTAACAAGGCAGACTAAAAAAGGAGGCACCTGTCCCTTCTGCGTAGGCAATGAAAACATGACCCCTCCTGAAGTAGAGGCCATAAGGGAGCCTGGGTCCAAGCCGAATACGCCTGGCTGGAAGGTAAGGGTAGTCTCCAATAAGTTCCCTGCCCTAATGATAGAAGGAAACTTAGATAAACGTGGCATAGGGTTATATGATATGAGTAATGGCGTAGGCGCCCATGAGGTCATAATAGAAACTACTGACCACTCCAAAGACCTTGCTGACTTGGATGTAAGCCATATAAGCGATGTTATATTCAAGTACCGTTCAAGGAGCCTTGACCTGGAAAGAGATACAAGGTTTAAATATATACTCATCTTTAAGAATCACGGAGAATCTGCAGGCGCGTCTTTAGAGCACACCCATACACAACTCGTAGCTCTCCCGATAGTCCCAAAAAGGGTTAATGAAGAGTTGACAGGCGCGGAAAACTACTTTAAATACCGTGAGAGATGCGTATTTTGTGATATGATAGCCCAGGAGACACAAGATAAGGCAAGGCTCGTATCAGAGAATAATCACTTTATATCATTCTCGCCCTTTGTGCCAAGGTTCCCATTTGAGACATGGCTTCTTCCTAAGACCCATAACCCCCACTTTAAGTCTATAGACGATAATTCAATATATGACCTATCTCTGATACTGAAGGATACCTTACTAAGAATCAAAACTGTCTTACAGGACCCGGCTTATAACTTTATAATACACACGTCTCCTGTAAGAGACGGTGTCAATGAGGAATTTCACTGGCACCTTGAGATAATGCCAAAACTAACAAGCGTAGCTGGCTTTGAGTGGGGTTCGGGATTCTACATAAATCCTACCTCACCTGAAATGGCAGCTGAATATTTAAGGGAGATGAAGGCATAGGAGGGAGATTTATATGGCGGTAAAGGTTGGAATTAACGGATTCGGAAGGATTGGGAGAAATATTTTCAGGGCGGCGATAGAAAATAGAAATCTTGATTTTGTTGCGATAAACGACCTGCCTACCCCGATTTCTTCCTTGGCGCATCTATTGAAATACGACTCTAATCTGGGAGAATTGAAGGTGAGCGTTGAGGCAAAAGGCGATACGCTTATTGTTAACGGTAAGGAGATAAAGGTCTTGAGCCATAATGACCCTGCAGAGATACCGTGGGCAAATTTAGGCATTCAGGTCGTTATAGAGTCAACGGGTGTATTTATAGATAAGGAGAAGGCAGTTAAACATATTCAGGCCGGGGCGAAGAAGGTGGTAATAACTGCCCCTGCAAAAAATGAGGATATTACAATAGTTCTCGGTGTAAACGAACACATGTATAATCCCTCAAAGCACCATGTAATTTCAAATGCATCCTGCACTACCAACTGCCTTGCACCACTGGCAAAGGTCCTGATAGAGAGTTTCGGAATAAAAAGAGGGCTGATGACAACAATACACTCTTATACAAACGACCAGAGGGTCCTTGATTTAGTGCATAAGGACCTAAGAAGGGCAAGGGCAGCTGCGCTCTCCATGATACCGACGACGACCGGTGCGGCAAAGGCAGTGAGCCTTGTACTCCCTGAGCTGAAGGGCAAGTTAGACGGCCTGGCCATAAGGGTGCCGACACCTAATGTGTCACTTGTAGATTTGGTATGCGAGGTGGAAAGGGATACTTCTAAGGAAGAAGTGAACGTGGCTTTTAAACAAGCTGCGGACGGAAAACTGAACAAGATATTAGAGTATTGCGACAAGCCGCTTGTCTCCAGGGACTTTAATGGCAATCCCAAGTCTTCAATAGTTGATGCAGAACTTACTAATGTAATAGATAAGCGCCTCGTTAAGGTTTTAAGCTGGTATGATAATGAATGGGGTTATTCCTGCAGGGTTGTAGATATCGTAGAATATATTGCTAATAAAGGCCTGTAACTTACAGCATAGGAAAGTATAAGGCGTATGGCCTTAACTTCACATTTTCTGCAATGCAGATTTTGTGAAGTTATCCCACACTTGGTCCGCAGGAACCCACCCTTTAGGGTGTTATCACAGGGACAGCCTAAAGGCTGGGTTCCTGCAGCCAGCCGCTGGCCTGGACAAGCAATATTACCCCTGACCAGGACAGAGTTATCAGATTCTACTTTTATGAATATCTTATTCATCTCCTCAGAGGCTGTTCCTTTTGCCAAGACAGGCGGATTGGCTGATGTCTCAGGCGCCCTTCCTAAGGCCCTTAGCAAAAGAGGCCGCAATTGCAGCATAATCCTCCCTTTTTATAAATGTATAAAGGAAAAAGGTCTCCCGACCGAGCCTTTCAAAACTAACATCCCGCTTAATATTAATAAAAAAGAGGAGAGATTTAATCTTTATTATTTAAGAAATGGCAATGTCAATGTGTATTTCATTGAGAAGGATGAATACTATAATAGGGATTATCTTTATAATACATCGAAGGGTGATTATCCTGACAATGCACTGCGGTTTGGTTTTTTTGCAAAGGCCGTCATTGCATCTATGCCGCATTTAGATAGACAGGACATTTTACATTGCAACGATTGGCAGTCGGCGCTTGTGCCTCTCTACATCAGGCTTTTTTATAAAGACAGCCCGTCATTTAAGAGACCAAAGATACTTTTTACAATACACAATATGGCATATCAAGGCCTTTTTGATAAACAGGTTATGCAGACAATAGATCTGCCCGAGAGTTTATTTGTTCCGGACGCCCTGGAGTTTTATGGCAAGGTAAATTTCATGAAGGCAGGCTTGCTCTATTCTGATGCTATAAACACTGTAAGCGAGGGGTATCGCAGGGAGATCCTGACGCCTGAATTCGGCTGCGGCTTGGATGGACTTTTAAGGACAAGAGCGAATGACCTTTTTGGGATTGTAAATGGCGTAGATTATTCTGTCTGGGATCCTTCTACTGATAAGTATATAGTCAGGAGATATAGTGAAAAGGATTTAAGCGGAAAGCTTGAATGCAAGAAAGATATCCTGCATGAGTTTGGCTTGAAATACAACGCCAAGAGGCCTCTTATAAGCGTGATTACGAGGCTCGCAGAGCAGAAGGGGATTGATATAATTGCTGACGCTATAGGAGAGATGCTGAAATTGCAGGTTGATTTTGTGCTTCTTGGGGTCGGAGACGAGAAATACAATAATCTGTTCAAGAGACTTGCTAGGAAATACAAAGGGCATGTAGGCGTGAAGATAGACTTTGATAATACGTTGGCTCATAAAATAGAGGCAGGTTCAGATATCTTCCTTATGCCGTCCAGGTACGAGCCCTGCGGCTTAAATCAGTTGTACAGTCTGAGATATGCCACGGCCCCTGTTGTAAGGGCTGTCGGCGGACTGGATGATACTGTTGAGGAATTTAATCCCTCCACGAGGAAGGGCAATGGTTTTAAATTTAAGGATGCCTCTTCCAGGGCGCTGTTAGGAGCGGTTAAGAACGCTGTCAGCGTATTCAGAGATAAAGAATTATGGAATGCGCTTCTTCATAATGGTCTCTCCTGTGATTACTCCTGGAATTCATCAGCTGAAAAATACGAAAGGCTTTACAGTAAGTTATTAGATTCATTTTAATTTCACATTTTCTGCAATGCACAAAATGTGAAATTAGGAAGCAGGGCCGCGAGATTATGCATGGCAATATAAACTTTGCGATTGGGTTGCATTTTCACCAGCCTGTAGGGAACTTTGACGAGATACTTGAGCGCGCCTACTGCAATTGCTATAAGGCATTTCTTGACGTATGCTCTGAATATCCTGAGATTAAAATGACATTCCATTTTTCCGGTAATTTACTGGATTATTTTGAAGAGGTGCATCTGGAGTTTATTAGCAGGATTAAAGAGATGGTGACCAGGGGCCAGATAGAGATCATGGGCGGCGGTTATTACGAACCCATATTTCAGGCTATACCACGCCGGGATATGATTGGCCAGATAAACATGCTGTCCGGTTATTCTAAAAGGAGATTTGGAGTTAAGCCGAGCGGTTTGTGGATACCGGAGCGGGTCTGGTCGCCTGAGCTTATAGAGGATTTTTGTGCCTGCGGTATGAGATATTGTATTTTGGATGATACGCATCTTATCAGGGCAGGGATCAGCAAGAAAGATATATTAGGGTATTTTCTTGCTGGCGACAATACCCATAGCATAGCCGTATTTCCTACGGATAGGAATCTGCGGTATATGATACCATTTAAAGCACCGAGGGAGACAATGGATTATTTTAAGAGAGAGGCAAAGGATAAGAAAGGGGCATTGTTTACCTATGGGGATGATGGTGAAAAATTCGGCGAATGG
>CAYZNX010000085.1:0-5736 GCA_964479825.1 uncultured Planctomycetia bacterium
AATATTGTAAAAAAAAGTTTATTAAACATAATAAGTATCAACCCTAAAAATGCACCAACCAAAGGAAAATAAAGAAGCGAAGAGCCTAATCTTTTAGCATCTGATCCTCTCTTTTTAAATCGCAATATAGTAAGAAACTGTAATGCCTCTAATAATCCAGCCATATTATTTTATTTTTTCCGAAACCATTGCAGATTTAAAGGTTGCCATCTGGGTTAAAATCTTAACCGAGGCCTCAACAAGATTCATACCTAAACAAGCACCTGTGCCCTCACCTAAACGCATCTCTAAATCCAAAAGCGCCTTAAGTCCTAAATAATCTAAGATAACCCTATGGCCCAATTCTTTAGAGATGTGACTGGCAATACAATAATCTTTTATCTTGGGTTCTAAATTATACGCTAGAAGGCAGGCAGCCCCTGAGATAAAACCATCTATTACTATGGGGATCCTCTTTGATGTTGCGGCCAGGATTATACCTGCCAATCCCCCGATTTCAAAACCACCGACCTTAGATAATACATCAATTGCATCAGATGGGTCAGGCTTATTAATCTCCAATGCCCTCTTAATAACTTCTATCTTATTCTTGAGCATAATATCATCTATACCCGTCCCTCTGCCTGTCATTTCTTCAACGCTTTTTTCTATAAATACAGCTGCGATAGCGCTCGAGGCAGTGGTATTACCTATGCCCATATCCCCTGTTCCAATAATATCTAGCCCCTTATCCATCTCTTCTTCCACTAATTCTATACCTGTCTCAATAGACTTTATTGCCTCATCTCTACTCATCGCCGGTCCTTTGATAAAATTCCTTGTTCCATAATTAATCTTCTTGTCTTTAAAATTTTTTATTTCGGGCACCCATCCTAAAGGATGGGTCGTTTTATTTTTGATTTTCTCTGCTACCCCTATATCCACAACCATCACCCTTGCCCCTATATGTCTTGCCAAAACATTTATCCCTGCACCACCTTTCAAAAAATTATAGACCATTTGTGCAGTAACTTTCTTCGGAAACGCACTTACACTCTCTTCGGTTACACCATGGTCTGCAGCAAGCGTAAAAATAATTTTATTCTTAAAATCAGGTTCTTTTCTACCTGTTATACCCACAATCTGCCTTGCCAACTCTTCCAATCTCCCGAGGCTTCTCTGTGGTTTAGTAAGGCTATTGAGTCTCTCCTGTGCCAAATCCATAAGTTTATAATCAAGCCCACTTATATTCTTTATAACCTCCATAATCTTTTCCATCTAAGAATGCCTCCTTTTCTGCTAATCTACTTTAGCCTTAAAGGTAAACCTGAAAACATAAAAAATACGCTGTCAGCATTATATGTAACAATCTGATTTACTCGGCCAGCTATATCTCTAAAACCCCTCGCAGGTCTATTTTTAGGCACAATACCTAAACCAACCTCGTTAGAAACTATGATAGAGGAACTCTTGATTTTCTTAAGGACAGATACCATCTTCTCAATCTCTTCTTCAATAACATCTTCTCTTAGGCCCTTTAATATCAAATCAGAAACCATAAGTGTCATACAATCTATAATAATCATTTCAAATTTAGAACCAATCTCTTTTAGAAACTTAGGCATATCTTGGATTAGCTCAAAGGTCGGCCACTCTTTTGGCCTAATCTTTCTATGCTGTTCAATCCGCCTTCTCATCTCTTTATCTAAAGCATTACAGGTTGCAACGAAGGCAACCCTTCTATATCTTTTTGCTAATTCAATAGCATATGCGCTCTTCCCGCTCCTTGCTCCACCTAATATAAAAGTAACCTTGCTCACAAAAGTCCTCAAGATAAATGCGATATATCGTTTAATAACTTAATTTCTGGTCTGCCATTTTTATATTCTACAATACTTAGACTGCCAGGTGCAGGGATATGCTTCCAGAAATCATTCCACTTCAGGATATGCATAATCAATATACCGATCACACCGCCGTGAGAAACTATGGCCACAGTCTTATTACGATTAAAAGAGGCAATCTTTCGGATTGCCTTCAATATTCTCTTTTTGAGATGAAAAAAACTTTCTCCTCCCGGGATATTGACATCAAACGGGGTTCTCAGCCATCTTTTATATATCCCCGGATATTTCTTCATAATCTCTTTATAGGTTAACCCCTCAAAAATGCCAAAATGCATCTCTCTCAAATCTGAAAGTATTTCAATAGCTGCCCTTTTAAAAATTATCTCTGCAGTCTCTATTGCCCGTCTTCTATCGCTTGAATAGACTTTATGAACCAGCTCCTTTTTTAAACGTTCACACAAAAAATTCGCCTGTCTTTTGCCTCTTTCATTAAGTGTTACATCTTGAAAGCCACAGTATTTTCTTTGCAGATTCCAATCTGTTTCACTATGTCTGATTAAAATCAATCTAGTCGGCACGGTTTTCTATGCTATTGTTTTTAAACATTCAAAATAAAAAACCCTTGACCTGCTGTAACGAGTCAAGGGTTGCACCCTGATTTTCTTCACCCTAAAACTTACTGCCCTGCGCAGCTCTATAACCAGGATATACTGCAAGGTTTTCTGACTTAAGGCCTAACCTACTCTTTGCGCCTTCTCACCCAAAATTCAGGATAATGGCATTTCGCAAATTTCGATCCTATTACAGCAGCGGGGCTGTGCTGGCTTTGCACCAGCTTCCCTTAAACAGTATACTAATACCTATTCAATTTATCTCTTTATACATTAATCATATAATAAAGTCAAGAAAATTTTGCACAAGCAAAATTTTCTTGATCCTGAGGAGTCCTTGACATCAAAGATGTCAAGGGCGATGAAGGATCTCACAAAATAAGCATTGCAGAAAATGTGAAATTATAATCTACAATTCTAATATTCTATTCCCTTTCTAGCCTTTGCGCATTTTTTAAAAGGGTGTTTTTTATCCATCATTACAGTTATGTAATCTGCGTATTGCTCAATATCAGAGATATTGCCTCTCCCTGTCAGAACCAGTTCTATATCCTTAGGCACAGCTTTTAATAATCCTGCCAAACTCTCTCTTTTAACAAACCTCTGGTCAACAAGATTAATGACTTCATCCAAGATCACCATGTCATACCTCTGGCTTAAAATAGCCTTGTTAGCAGCCATGAGATCTCTTTCAATGGACAAAAGCTCCTCATGCGTTGCGCCCTTTTTATTGCAGGCCTTAAACATGGGATGTGTCTCGTTAAATTTTACTAACTTTATGCCTTCCAGCCTTCTTAGTAACTTCTCTTCTCCGCTCAAAAGCTTCTTAGGTTTCAAAAACTGGAATATAATAACCCTAAGACCCTGACCGGCAGCCCTTATAGCCAGGCCAAAAGCTGCCGTAGTCTTGCCTTTTCCATTTCCGGTGTATATATGTATCATATAATCACAATACTATTTTGCCCAGCAAGGTAAGGCCTGTAACCAATACAGCTGCTATTATGACGCCTGCGATAGCAGCAAGAAGGGTGGGAATAAATCTCATCCGCAAAAGAGAAGCAATCGCACACCCTGTCCATACTCCAGTACCAGGCAATGGTATGCCTATGAAAAACATCAAACCAAGGGCTTCATATCTCTCTATCAAGCTGGAACTCTTTCGAGCCCTCTTGAATAGCCAATCAAAAAACCTGCGCATATATATGGTCCGGCTAAGCCTATTGGAAACAGGCTCTAAGAAAAAATAAATAGGCGCCACCGGCAGGATGTTTCCTATTACAGCATATAAAAAGGTTGTCCTAAAATCCTCTTTTAATATTAATATCCCTATGGGTATCGAAGCCCTTAATTCTGTGACAGGCAGGATGCTTAAAAAAAGAATTATTGCCTTTGGAGACAGCCCAAAAGAATAAATAAAATTAAATATCTGCTCCTGCATTATTCTTCCCACCCATACTCGCCTATCAATGGTACAAAAACGCACCCGCAGATATCTTCTTGAAAGACATCTTCACCTGTCTTCTTAAAAACAGCTAATCTCTGAGAAAATCTTGGGCCAACAGGCATAATCAATCTCCCTCCAGAGGCAAGTTGCTCTAAAAGAGGCCTCGGGGCATTTAAGAAACTTGCTGTTATAACTATCTTACTAAATGGGGCATATTCCTTCCAGCCCAATGTCCCATCTCCAAGCTTTATCTCTACATTCTGATAACCTAACTCTTCCAGTATGTGCATGGCGTGCTTCGCCAATTTTTCTACGCGCTCTACTGAAAACACCATACCTGCCAATTCGGATAAAATCGCTGTTTCATAACCAGAGCCTGTTCCTATCTCCAGCACCCTGTCATCCATTGCAAGCTCAAGCAACTGAACCATAAGGGCAACCATATAAGGTTGCGATATAGTCTGCCCCGCGCCTATAGATATAGGAAAATCTCCGTATGCATCTTTCTGGAATGCCTGATCAATAAATCTATGCCGCTCGACCCTTCTAAATGCATCCAATACTCTTTTATCAGTGATGTCGCGGCCTAAGAGCTGAGTCTCTACCATGTTATTCCTGAGATATTCAAGCTCTCTTTCTTTGCAGGAATTCATAAATGATTAGCTTAATAAACCTGACTGTGTCAAAAAATGGATTGATCTGACTGGCCTCGCCCTGATAGATTGAATCTATCTCTATTGAAGATATGGATAGGCTGTGCCGTCTGGCTTCGAGAAGCATCTCCGATTCTATCTCATATTTTGTAGTCCTTAACGACATCTTCTGTATTGCCTGCCTCGATAGTAATCTGTATCCGCATTGAGAGTCATCTACCCTCTTCCCTAATATAAATGATATTATAAAAGACATAAATATATTAGTGCATCTCCTTATGAAAGGCATCTTTTTGGGATTATGCATCCTGTTGCCAATTACGATATCCGCGCCTGTCCTCTTATGTTCTTCCATAAACCTATCTATCTCTTTCAAATCGTGCTGACCGTCGCCATCCATTGTAATGACAATATCGCAGCCATTTTCAAGTGAATGCTCCAGGCCTTCAGTTATACACCTTCCTTTTCCGGCATTTTTAGAATGCACAATAAGCTCTGCTCCGTATTTATTCGCATCCACAATAGTGTGATCGCTGGACCCGTCATCTACAACCACAACGCTGAATCCCCTAGCCCGCAAGTCCTTTACGATGCCGCCAATTGTGCTGGCCTCATTATATGTAGGTATTACTATAAAGACATTCACCCCGTTCCAGATCTTATCATCGTTTCTCATAGTGCTCTGTCAAATAAACAAGGGTTTTAGTTCAAAAATCAAAGTGCAAAAATCAAAATTACAATGCAAAATTCAAAAATTTTAAATCGCCTTTAAATACGACTATGTTTTTAAGAAATTTTACATTTTGATATGTCATTTTGATATTTAATTTTTGATATTTGATTTTGTAATGATGCCGTTATTTAGTAGACATAGTATCATAGTATAAATGCGTCTACAGGCGTCTCCCAGAATCTCCTGAATAAAAGCCACTGATCTGGATAAGACCTGATAAACCTTTCCATTATCGGTATAAATCGCTCGAGCGCTTTTCTGATGAGATCGTTTTCTGGAAGGCATGGGGCCGCCTCTGATTCGATCGGTTCTTCAAATATCAACTTATAATTGTACCTGCCCGCCCTGACAAAAAAAACAGGGATAACAGAGGCCTTGGTTCTTAAACTAAGGACGGCAGGCCCTTTGGGAATACTGGTTGGAACGCCAAAGAAATTTAAAACTATGCCTGAACTTGTAAAATCCCTAT